>JAUILB010000233.1 GCA_030432815.1 Alphaproteobacteria bacterium
AAACTTGCTAATCCTGATCTTGATGTCTGGCTGGTAACCGGTGATGGGGATGGTCTTAGCATCGGTGGTAATCATATGCTTCATGTGCTTCGGCGTAATGTGGATATGCAGATTATGTTGTTTAACAATGAGATTTATGGTCTGACAAAGGGGCAATATTCCCCGACATCAAAACAGGGAACAAAATCGCCCTCAACACCATATGGATCGGTTGATTTGCCACTGACACCATGTTCATTTGCACTTGGCGCAGGAGCACGGTTTGTAGCGCGTGGTATTGATACTGCACTTAAAGCATTGCCGGATACACTTGCCCGGGCAAAGGAGCATAAGGGAGCATCGTTTGTTGAAATTTTTCAAAACTGTATCGTATTTAACGATAAAACGTTTGAACATTTCACACTCAAAAAAGAAGCTGAAAACACACAGATTCATGTTGAACATGGAAAGCCAATGATTTATGGCAAAGAAAAAAACATGGGGCTTCGTTTTAACGCTGAAAAATTTGCCATCGAAAAAGTGGAAATTGGTATGGACGGTATAACAGAAGATGACGTGCTTGTTCATGATGAAACCAATAAACTGATGGCGCAGATGCTGGTGGAACTTACTGCACCTGAATTTCCTGTTGTTTGCGGTGTGATATATTGTGATCCCGCGGAAAGTTATGATCAGGCTGTCCATAATCAGATGGATGCTGCCAAAAAAGCCAGAAAAGCTGACTTTAATGCTTTAATCCGTCAGGGCCGCACCTGGACAGTGGAATAACCCTGATCCTCCATTCTGTTTATTAAAGCGCCTTATTTACGGGCGCTTTATTTTATGAAGGTTTTTTTTTAATTAGCCGTATAATAGCATGAACGGTAAAGAGATGGTGACACGTATATGGGAACAGATGCGATAACCGACGAAGAATTGATGTTGCGTATCGGTGACGGCGATCAAACGGCTTATGGAATTTTGGTTGATCGTCATCTATCCCTGAATTTGGGATATGCAACAAAACTTCTTGGTAATGATGCTGAGGCGGAGGAAGTAATGCAGGAAGCATTTATTCGTGTTTGGAAACATGCAAACCGTTGGGATCCGGAAAGGAAAACCCGTTTTACAACATGGTTTTATCGGGTGGTGACTAATTTATGCTATGACGTTGGTCGTAAGAGAAAGCCACAGGAAAAGGTGGAAATTCTTGAAACGATAGCATCAGATGAAACCAGTGCTGAAAATGTAATTGCGGTTGATCAAAGATCAAAGCAGGTTAAAAAGGCCCTTGACGAATTGCCACAAAGACAAATGACAGCGATCATACTTTGTTATTTTCAAGGACTTTCCAACCGTGAAGCCGCAAAAGTTATGAACGTCAGTTTAAATGCGCTTGAATCCTATCTGGTGAGAGGGCGGCGTAATTTGGCTGATATACTAAGGGAAGAAAAAGACAGTCTCTTAAAGGAGATCGGATAATGAATGATATAAAGTTAAATGAATATCTGGATGAATATGGAAAAAAATATAGTCCTGAACCTAGCAGGCATCTGATTGATAAAATCATGAGAATTCCTCATGAAGTGGAACAGCAATCAGTATTTTCCTGGAGTTTCAGGGAATGGACATTATTTCTAGTACCGCGGTTGTCCGGTCTTACGGCGGCTTGTGTGATGGGTATCTATTTAGGTGGTGCTGGAAGCACAGCACTTGCTGAAGATGAAGTGGCAGTATTTGATATCGAAACATATGAAGGCGAAGTAATGCTTGATGAAAATGGAGATACACTTCTTGATGTAGAGGATTTCATCTTTTATGAGGATCCGGCACAATGAAAAATCTTTCATTAAAAATAAACTGGATGAGTATCGTAATGCTTGTGTCACTTGGCATTAACTTCTTCGTTATTGGATTTTTAATTGCCCAGCACAAAGCCAGAGAAATCCGTATGACGCGGCTTTCATTTGATAATCAGATTTCGAAAATTGTTGAACCATTCCCCAGAAATGGAAGACGTGAGTTTTACGTAACCATGCGCAGTAAACGTGATGAGCTTATCCCGATTTATCAGAATATAATGCAACAAAGATCAGCCATCATGGAAATTATTGCGGAAGAACAGTTTGATGCAGATAAATTACGCGCTGCCTTACAGGATTATCACGAAATTTATCATCAAATGGTTGTGCCTTCGCAGGATGTGCTTATTAAAATCATTAGTGAACTCAGCCTTGAAGAAAGACAGGCTATTCTTGAGCGGTTTAAAAACCCGCCTAGAAGGGATCGTCGTGGCAGAGGTGATAACGACCGTCGCAGAGAAACCGATAGCAGCAGGTGGTAAAACAGGACAATTTTATTTAATAGTTAATGTTTAGTTAACGATAATTGTATATCTTATCTGCTATGATTAGCGATATATCAATACATCTGCAGCAAATTATTACACCCAAAAGCAGTGATCGCCTTTTACAGGGTAAGGCCACTAATACTAAATCATCATTCCAGAATCCGGAATTATCGCAAGAGCAGCAGGCCGAAGTCAAACGCCTTAAAAAAGCAGACCAGGAAATTCGTGCACATGAAGCAGCTCACAAAAATGCGGGTGGCCAGTATGCGGGCAGCGCATCATATTCCTATACGGTAGGGCCTGACGGACAGCGTTATGCCACATCAGGGGAAGTGCCCATAGATGTGGCACCCGTAAAGGGTGACCCTGAAGCAACCCTTGCAAAACTGGATGTTGTTATTGCAGCGGCACTTGCCCCGGCAAAACCATCAGCACAGGACCGCAAAGTGGCAGCAGCCGCCATTGCTGCCAGAAATAAGGCACAGGCAGAACTCCTGGAAAAGAAGCGTGCTGAGCAAAATGGGGGAAATGAATCAACAACTCCATTTGATGTAAATAACTTCGGTGATACACCTGTCCAATTCGTGAAAAAAGCCTATGAAACAGGTCTGGGCCTAGGCGTTAACGAGGACAATAAATCGGGTCTAACCATAAGCGTTTCAAGCTAACGAAAGTTTTGATTTCAGATAAGATTGTGCTAATCACTTATGATGACACGGCATTCTTATCATATCCCTAAAAACACGGTTTCTTATCAGGAAATAATTAAGCGCAGCCGCTTTATAGTCCATATTAGCCACACACCTGATGTTCCTTCTGCGCGCGGGTTTATTTCTGAAATTAAAGAAAAATACGCAGATGCAGGTCATAATTGTTGGGCCTATATCGCTGGTCGGCCTGATGACAGTCAGGCTCTTGGATTTTCAGACGATGGGGAGCCCAATGGAACGGCGGGCAAACCAATGCTCAATGTATTAATGGGGGCAGGCATAGGTGAAATTACGGCTGTGGTTACACGTTATTTTGGGGGCATTAAACTGGGAACAGGAGGACTTGTCCGTGCGTATGGTGGCACATTAAATCATGCACTTGAGGAACTTGAAACCTGTGAAAAAATTCCCGAAGTGTTTGTGAACGGCACTTCAGATTACAGCCATCAAGGCGTCATTGAGCAAATTTTGAAATCCTATAACATTCTTGATATGAAAAAGGAGTTTACCGCAGATATTCAGTGGCACTTAAAAATGGATAGGCGTGAAGCACCGCTGGCTATATCTGAAATTACAGATAAAACCAGCGGGCGGGTAAATTTTGAAATTGATGTGGGCTAAAGCGCCTTGATGATATCTTCAACCATTTTTTTGGCATCAGCAAAAAGCATCATCGTGTTATCACGGAAGAAGAGCTCATTTTGTACCCCGGCATAACCGGATGCCATACCGCGTTTAACAAAAAGAACAGTACCGGCATATTCCACATCAAGCACAGGCATTCCATAAATGGGGCTTGATGTATCCGTTTTAGCTGCAGGATTAGTTACGTCATTAGCACCGATAACAAATGCGACATCAGTTGCAGCAAATTCGCTGTTGATATCTTCAAGTTCAAACACTTCATCATAAGGCACATTGGCTTCGGCGAGCAGTACATTCATATGGCCGGGCATACGGCCCGCCACAGGATGAATTGCATATTTTACTTTGACACCTTCTTCTTTAAGGGTATCAACCATTTCCCTCAGCGCATGTTGTGCCTGCGCCACGGCCATGCCGTAACCCGGAACAATGATGACGGATGATGCATTTTTCATGATGAAGGCTGCATCTTCTGCTGCGCCCTGTTTTACCGGACGGGTTTCAATCTCTCCTGTACCCGTAGCTGCGCCTTCACCGCCAAAACCACCAAGGATTACGCTGATGAAAGAGCGGTTCATGGCCGCACACATAATGTAACTCAGAATCGCACCGGATGATCCGACAAGCGATCCTGTGATAATCAACGCATTATTTTGTAGGGTAAAGCCGATACCAGCAGCAGCCCATCCCGAATATGAATTAAGCATACTGACAACAACAGGCATATCTGCGCCGCCAATCGGGATAATAATCAGAAAACCGATCAGGAAGCTTAGCCCAATAATTATCCACATGATGTTACCACCACCGGCGGCTGAAACTTCATCGATTGAGAAAAAGCCAATCAAGCCAAATATAGCGATACCAATTGCGGCATTGATAAGATGTCGGGCCGGCAGAATAATGGGCGCGCCGGACATATTGCCATTCAGTTTCGCAAATGCAATTACAGAACCGGAAAAGGTTATCGCACCAATTGCAGCGCCAAGTGACATTTCAATCCGGCTCGCCATAAAGATATTGCCCATAGCATCCACTACCCCAAAATTGGAAGGAAGGAGAAATGCCGCCGCGGCAACAAGTACGGCGGCAAGTCCAACAAGACTGTGAAACGCTGCGACAAGCTGTGGCATTGCAGTCATGGCGATCCGTGATGCAATTACAAGCCCGATACCACCACCAACC
>JAUILB010000234.1 GCA_030432815.1 Alphaproteobacteria bacterium
AGGAAGCACAGCCAGGGGATTTGGTTATTTATCTGGGAGCGGGTAGTGTAAGCCAGTGGGCTTATGATCTGCCTGATGCCCTGCGGCAGGAAAGACAATGATGGCAGCCAATCTTCACCAAATTGACGGGCATAATTTTATGCCAAATGTAAGAGGAAAGGTTCAATTTAATGCCCCGCTCTCAAAGTTGAGCTGGTTCCGAACAGGTGGTCAAGCGGATTTATTATTCACACCTTATGATGAAAAGGATCTTTGTGATTTTCTGATGCAGCTACCTGATGGTATTCCTGTAACACCTTTGGGTGTTGGGTCAAACATGCTGATACGGGATGGCGGTATTGAGGGTGCGGTTATTCGATTTGGAAAGAATTTTTCAAAAACCAAAATTGAAGATGACACGATAACCGCTGGTGCCGGAACACCGGATATTTCAGTAGCGCGTGCAGCACTTGATGCGAAATTGACAGGTTTCGAGTTTTTGCGTGGTGTTCCCGGTACGATCGGTGGAGCACTTAAAATGAATGCAGGTGCTTATGGTGCGGAAGTTAGTGATATCTTTAATTCCGCCCGGGCGGTTGATAGAAAAGGGACAGTCCATATTCTGAATTCGGATCAAATGGGTTTTTCATATCGGCATACATCGGTACCTGAAGATTACATATTTACGAGTGGGACTTTTATCGGCTCACCGGGCAATGCAGAACAGATACAGCAACGCATGAATGAAATTGGTGAAGCGCGTGAAGAAAGTCAGCCCCTCCGAACACGGACAGGGGGGAGCACCTTTAAAAACCCGGAAGGGTTATCAGCGTGGAAACTAGTGGAAGCTGCCGGTTGCAGGGGTTTGAAAATCGGTGGTGCACGTGTATCTGAAAAACATTGTAACTTCCTGATAAACGAAGGCGATGCAACGTCAAAGGATATTGAAGAACTTGGCGAAGAGGTAAGGCGGCGCGTATTGAAGGAAACGGGTATTGAGCTTGAATGGGAAATTAAGCGAATAGGACGGCATTTATGAGGAAATATAATCACATATGCGTCCTGAAAGGGGGATGGTCCAGTGAAAGGGAAGTTTCCCTCGTTGGTGGAGAAGCTGTGGCGAAAGGGCTGCGGGAAGCAGGTTATAAAGTTACTGAAGTTGATGTAGATCATAATGTTTATAATGTGCTCATCAACTTAAAACCTGATGCGGTATTTAATGGGCTTCATGGAACATGGGGGGAAGATGGGTGTGTTCAGGGATTGCTGGAAACATTAAAAATCCCTTATACACATTCGGGTGTTAAGGCATCGGCTTTGGCGATGGATAAAATTCTTTCCAAAAGATTATTTGCGGCCGTTGGAATTCCGTGTGCGCCGGACATAATGATAGAAACATCAGAGCTGTTTGAAGACGAACCAATGGAAAGACCATTTGTTGTCAAACCCTACAATGATGGTTCAAGCGTTGGCGTGGTCATTGTCCATCCGGAAGATGATTTTTCCATTGATTTGGAGGGACCCTGGAAAGATACAGAAAAATTAATGGTGGAAAAGTACATTCCGGGGCGTGAACTTACGGTATCCGTTATGAATGACCAACCGTTATGTGTAACTGAACTGAAGCCCAAGGCGGGTTTTTATGATTATAAAGCAAAATATCAGGATGGTATGACGGATCATATCTTACCCGCAGATTTATCGGCAGAAGAAAATGATAAGCTAATGAATTTTGCCCTCACAGCGCATAATATTTTAGGATGCCGTGGGGTTAGCAGGTCAGATTTCAGAATGGACGGGGATCAGATTTATATTCTCGAAACTAACACACAGCCTGGTATGACGCCACTTTCACTGGTGCCTGAACAGGCAAAATATATGGGACTGAGTTTTTCAGAACTTGTAAGTTGGATGGTGGAGGATGCATCTTGCGAGCGATAAAGGATAATTTTAATAGATCAAAGAAGGGACTAAAGAGAGGTGAAAAGGAAGCAATAAGCCTTGTCAGACGGCGACGCTTAAGAACCGCTCTTAATATTCTTTCTGTTTCGGCGATCTGTCTTGCAATAATCAGCTCTCTTTACCTTTGGCGAAACGGTACAATTGAGTTATGGACGGATGCAGCCGAAGAAAAAATTGGAAAATTGTTGGTTGATGCTGGTCTGGTGGTTGAAACAATCGATATTGTTGGTGAGCGGGTAGCTTCTGAGCAAAATATTCTTGCTGCCAGTGAAATATATATAGGCGACGCTCTTTTATCATTGGATATTGGCGAAACAGTCGAGAGGATAGAACAGCTAACCTGGATCAAAGAAGCAGCAATCAGAAGAGATTTTTCAGGTGATGTTATCATAAATGTCCGGGAACATAGGCCCGCCGCCTTATGGCAGATTGATAATAAGCTTTGGGTTGTTTCTGATGAGGGTGTTCAGATTACAGATCAACAGCTTGAGTATTTTGCACATCTTCCGATGATAAGTGGTATTGGGGCAGAAAAACAGTTGGAAAATCTGCTTCGCGCTATATCAAGTAATGAAGTATTGTTTGAACGTGTGGAAACAGCGACCTGGGTTGGCGGTCGCCGGTGGGATCTAATTTTAAAAAATGGCATTAAAATAATGATGCCGGAAATTGAACTGGCGCAGGCCTGGCAGAATTTATCAGAATTAGAGCAGTCGGAACAATTGCTTGCCAGGAATATTTTAGCTGTGGATTTCCGCGTTAAGGATAAGACTGTTGTTCGCCTTACCCCTGAGGAAGCCGATAGAAGGCGGCTTTTGGCGAAAACAAGTGGCAAGGGGGAAGAAATATAAATGCGTGAACGGAAGATTGCCATTCTGGATATTGGAAGCAGTAAAATTTGTTGTTTTATTGCTGAGGTTAATGACGAAACAAACCGGCCGCGTGTCATTGGTATTGGGCACCGGGAATCAAGAGGGCTTAATCTTGGTACAGTTGTTGATATGGAAGAAACGGAAAATGCTATCCGGACTGCTGTAGATGCTGCTGAAAAAATGGCAGGCGGTGAGCCAATAGAAAATGTTACAGTCAACATATCATCCGGTGAGCCTAAATCGACTCAACTCAGTGTAGAAGTTGCAGTAGCAGGCCATGAAATCAGTGATGGTGATATTGAACGTGTACTCGACCTTGGCAGACATCATTTAAATGACCAGGAAAGATTTGTGATACATTCCCGACCAACAAGCTTTAGTATTGATGGTGTGTCGGGTGTAAGGGATCCCAAGGGTATGTATGGAGAAAAACTGGGGGTTGAAATGCATGTGACATCAGCTTCTGTTAGCCCACTTCGAAACCTGCAAACATGTATCAACCGTTGTCATCTAAACATGGTTGGTGTTGTATTTTCTGCATATGCGTCGGGCTTGGCCACATTGGTGAGTGATGAGTTGGAGCTTGGCAGTATATGTATTGATATGGGTGGTGGTGTCACAAGTATCGCCGCGTTTAGAGATAACGAATTTATCTACGGAGATATTGTTCCATACGGTGGGCATCATGTGACGAAGGATATTGCACAAGGGTTGTCTACGCCTGTGTCTGCTGCAGAAAGACTAAAAACTCTTTTTGGTAATTGTATGTCCGGGATGTCAACAGTAAGAAACCAGATTGATGTTACGCAAATTGGCGATGATGGCCAGGAAAGCGTTACAACCATACCCAGACGTATGTTGACCTCTATTATTGAGCCCAGGGTTGAGGAAATATTTGAAATTGTGCGAGATAAAATTAAAGCCGCCGGTCTTGAAAATTCAGCAGGTAAGAGGCTGATTATTACAGGTGGAGCAAGCCAGCTGGGTGGTGTTGAGGAACTCGCCAAGAAAGTATTTAAAAGTCATGTACGACTTGGCCGGCCACTCAATGTGGATGGTTTGGCGGATACCACTGCGGGAGCCGGTTTTGCGACGGCGACGGGCCTTCTTTTATATGAAACAATTAAGCCGGAAGAGTTGCATTTTGCAGTTGAAAAAGGCCCCGCACTCGGAATTTTTGAAAGCATTAGTAAATGGTTTAAGGAGAACTTTTAAGAAACCTTAATCGCTTAAGTAGAAAAACTTATGTAAATTAAACCTATTTTCAACCAAAGCGATTCAAATTTGAAAAAAAACGACTCGGACTCATTTTTTTAAAGACAGTGCGAATCACTTGCTTTAAAGTAAGTTAACTGTTTGTTAATGAAGAATGAATCATGATTTAACAGTAGATTGTTGGGAGATAAAGATGACAATTGAATTTACATCACCGGAGCTTACGGAACTTACGCCAAAGATTACGGTGTTTGGTGTCGGTGGTGCCGGTGGCAATGCTGTGAACAATATGGTAACGGCTGCTCTTAAGGGAGTGGATTTTGTTTGTGCAAATACGGATGCGCAGGCCTTAAGCCATTCATTGGCAGAACAGAAAATCCAACTGGGTGCCAAGCTGACCCAAGGGTTGGGTGCAGGGGCGCGACCTGAAGTTGGAAAAGCCGCCGCCGAAGAAACAATGGATATGATTGTTGAGCATCTTGAAGGGTGCCATATGGTCTTTATCACGGCGGGCATGGGTGGTGGAACCGGTACAGGAGCCGCACCGACGATTGCAAAAATGGCGCGCGAAAAAGGAATACTTACGGTTGGCGTTGTGACAAAACCCTTTCAGTTTGAAGGTGGTCGCCGTATGAAACTTGCTGAGGAGGGTATTGCCGAGCTTTCCAAATATGTAGATACATTGATAATAATTCCCAACCAGAACCTGTTTAGAATTGCAAATGAAAGAACGACATTTGCTGATGCTTTTGCAATGGCTGATGAAGTTTTGCATTCAGGCGTGCGGGGTGTCACCGATCTGATGATGCTTCCGGGTCTTGTTAATCTGGACTTTGC
>JAUILB010000235.1 GCA_030432815.1 Alphaproteobacteria bacterium
GGTTGTTTTAAAACGCTCGTATCCCCTTTCACCATACCTAAAAAGCCTTTTTTCGTTGTTCAATATCAGGGCTTATCATTTGTTTGGTAAGTTTGTGTACAATAAAAAGACTATCGATTTAGTTGCTTTTTGCAAGTAAAGTATGAAATAAATCTGTGGATAAAAAACCCGTTCAAATTGCCCAACATCTCATGCATTGAATTTATTTCTAAGCAGAGTGATGCGATAGATAAAAAGGGTTTACCTGTAACCCTGGGCTTGATCTGCTCCCTGCTCTTATCGCGATAATGAGATGGAGCGATAAATACAGCACAGAAATTAAACAACGCCCTGCCCCAATTGAAATAACCAGAAATGATCCAATGGAATTTGAAAATCAAATAAGATCAAAATTTTCAGCAAATCCGGTATAGTTAAAAGCATTTTGTGCAACTTCTTTTCGGTGGTATAATTTATTTCAATGGGGAAAACGGAGGGAAGAATTATGCCAATATTATCTATGGAAAATCCTGTATTTGTAAGTTACATGCTTGCCGCGTCAATCATGATACTCAAGATCATGTTGCAGGGCTGGATGACCGTCTACAGAATGCTAAAAAGCAATTCAGGACTGGTAAGCCCGGAAGATCTCAGAACCGGATTAATTAATAAAAATCCAAGCCCGGAACAATTAGAGCTTAATGACTATGTCGACCGGTCACGGCGTATGCACAACAATGATCTGGAAAATATCCCGGCATTTCTTGCATGTGGAATTCTGTTTGTATTTACGTCACCATCATACATGCTGGCAAATATATTGTTCTTCGGTTTTGCAGCGACCCGTCTGATACATTCGGTTGTATATGCAACCAAGCAAAGTCACGAAATACGCGCAACTTTTTACACAATAGGTTCCGTAATTGTGATTGTAATGGCCATTTACGTTTTATTGGCCGCAATAGAGCACATGTAAAAGCATCGTTAATGGCTGCCTAGCGGGCGATCAATACAGAAAAAATATAACCGCGTAACACAATCTGCGAAATCTTCGAGATCGTCTATGGGCGGCTCTTCGCCACATTCTTCGTAATATTCACGGTCCTGTTCCTTTTCCTCTTCCGTTTCAAAATATAACCATAGCCGATCAGCAAGCGCGAGTTTCGGATCCGTGAATGTTTTTTTTAAATGATCAACCGTTTCCTGATATCCTGCGTCAGGATTTTCAATAAAATTATCCCTAAATACCGCCTGCCATAAACGGCACATATCGAAAATCAGAAGATCCATTGCACGCGCAACCTTACCATAGCTGTGTTTCTTGTTTTGCGGATCCAACAAAAGATCCCGTTGAACCCTGGCTGATATCAGTTTGGATATTATATGTATTAGGCGCGGTGTGATTTCAGTTTTACTGAATTCCTCAAGTAAATAAACATGAAAGGGAATAGCCCACCATGCAACCATGGCACACATGTTATGTTCAAACTGTTCCGGATGGGGTATTCCGCTTTCCTTCACTGCTTTAACGCAGCGCTCTTCAACTAATGCAAAACGATCAGCTGCATCCTTTGGCAGAATACCAAACCAGAACCGAATACTGTCCATTATTCCCAAATTAGTATCCTAAACTAACCAGTTAATACCCCTTTTAATATAAGCATACCAAGGGCTTTATGTTTATCAATATTTATAAACGAATATATAGAATGCTAACCTAATGATCACTGAATTAAAGATGTAATTTTGTCAGCCATTTCGGCAGGATCTTCGGCGTGCCTAAAATGCTGAAGCAGATTTCCTTCCTTATCCATAAGATAGGTATAGGCCGTATGGTCCACAATATAATCAGGCGTGTTATCCGCTTTTGCAGCATATACTCTGTATTCAGATTTCACGGCTTCTATTTGCTCGACAGTACCGGTTAAGCCAATAAGATTCTCATGAAAATATTCAATATATTCTGCCATTATGTCCACAGTGTCCCGTTCGGGGTCCACGCTAATAAAAACAGGCTGAATTTGCCCTGCTATATCCGGATCAAGCATATGTAAAGCATCGGTCATTATCTGCAAATCCATCGGGCAGATATCCGGACAGTATGTATAACCAAAATAGACCATCATATATTTTCCCAGAAAGTCTTTATCCGTAACCGGCTGGTTCAAATGATTGGTCAGATTAAACGGCCCACCAATTAATGCGTTTCTGTTTTCACTGGCTGTCGGGGTGTTATCTTTAAGCAGATAAACTGACCAAACACCCGCAGCTATCAGAAGCAAAACAGCACTTATTATCATGCGGATTGAGGTTTTATTAAAACTGGTTGAATTGTTCATTTTAAAGTTTCCAATCTGACAGACAGCATTGAATCTCACCCTGTTTATAAAGGTCAAGATTCAATGGCCTGTCTAAATATTGATATAATTTAACGTTGCTGACTAAGTACATTAAACGTTTTTGATATTGACCCAGCCTTTTCAAAATGAAGTGTTAGGTCAATCTGATCCCCTACTTCATATTTAGAGGAAGCATCAAAAATCATAATGTGGTAGCCTCCCGGTTTTAATTCCACTCGACCGCCAGCGCTGATTTCGATATATTCTACCTGACCCATTTTCATGACCCCATCTTTCATGGTGTGTTCATGGATTTCCAGCCTCGGGGAAACAACTGATGTTACACTGACGAGCTTATCTGCTTCATTCCCCTTATTTTCAATGTTGAAATATGCGCTGCCGGGGCGTCCTGCAATCAAAATAGGACGGGCCCATTCATTGGTGATCACGATATCACTTTCTTGGGCATTTGCATTAAGTTGGAGTGAGAAAAGCGCCAATGCGCATAATAATAATTTTTTCATTGTATTTTCTTTTTGCTTTGTAATTAATTTATTTTAAACACGCACTCTCATTGCAATGCCACGCACAGCAACTGAATACGAATTTGGTCGGTGATTAAAAGTTAAAGCAAAAAGGGTGGCGCGCGTGGCTTTGCCGCACTTAAAAATGACTTTGATGTCAGCGATTGTTTTGTATCATAAATCTGTTTGCCAGAATTCTGATATTCGATTTCAAATATAGTGGTAAAATCAACGGCGATAAGAATATGTGCCGCCACATTAATCAGACATAATGGGCAGTGATATGGTTGCCCGTCCCGCCCGTTATTTTGCCGCTCATTTAATTCTTCAATACTGATATATTTGAAGCCCATCGGCGTACAAATAAGAATTTTGTCGCCAAACAGTTCTTCTGTCGTCGCACTTTCAACGTTTGAAACTTCATGGGCAATGACGGACAATGGCGCGATAGCATTTAAAAATACGACAAGCGCTACTAAAATATTTATTTTAATACGGTAGTGTTTAAATAAATCCGTCATCATGGCAGATATATACCCTGCCTTTTCTGGTGCTTCAAACAAAATGATGAAAAATCAGCACTAATGATCACTTATTTTAAGGCAGCTAAATTATAATTATCTACTAGTGATTTCATCATTAATGTGAACCGAACCTCATCTCCGCTGCATCAATAATCATTTTCAGTAAATCAGTGTAAGAGTACCCTGCAAGTGTGGCCATAAGGTTCATCTTACCATCCCAACACCAGCCTGGATTTGGATTAACTTCCAATAATTTAAATGTACCCTCCGCGTCCTGTCTGAAATCAAAACGTGCATAGTCGCGGCAGCCCAATCGTTCAAACAGCAAGCTTGACCAGTTAACAAGACTACGGTGCGTGTCTTCATCAAGGTTTGCTTTTTTGTATTGAATATCTTTCCAGTAAGGCGACTT
This sequence comes from Alphaproteobacteria bacterium, assembly GCA_030432815.1. Taxonomy (GTDB): domain Bacteria; phylum Pseudomonadota; class Alphaproteobacteria; order Sphingomonadales; family Emcibacteraceae; genus Pseudemcibacter. The sequence goes on from JAUILB010000235.1 coordinate 3,779, forward strand.
CGGATCCCATTTGGATTCATAACCAAGGATTTTGGGAAGGGTATCATCCAGGTCATCATAATCTACTTCAAGAATTGGTAATGGTTTTAAGCCAAATTTTGAATTCCCTATCAACGCTACACTTATTTCCCGGCCAGATAAAAATTCCTGGACCAAAATAGGTGTTCCCGGCAATTGTTCCTTCAGCACAGCGACATATTTAATGGCTTCTTCCGCTGACCCTACTACAGCCTGTGATGTTATCCCGATACTGCTATCCCCTTCACAAGGTTTTATCAGTGCAGGAAAAATAGACGGCAATGTAAACATCTGATCGGACGTACCGAAATAAGTTTCCAGAGGAACAGGAATATCGCATGACGTCGCAACTGCACGCACAATTGCTTTATTATAGCAAATGACAAGAGACTGCGGGCTCGCGCCGGTATAATGTTCAAAACCTTGCATTTCCAGCATAGCCGGCACATGCATTTCCATTGATGCAACATTCATAAATCCTTCGTCACATAGATTTAGAATAAAGTCGGTTTTCGCTTTTTTAAGTGTTTGTTGCAAATTGGCATGGTGATCAATGTAGCGAAATTTATACCCCCCAATTTGTTCAAGAGCAGCTTTTAATTTTTCTATGGTTTCAAGGTCTTCCTTGTTAAACTTACCACCCAGTTTAACAGAATCCGGCAATCCCGGGTCACCTAGCAAAACAGTTACATTTCTTAATTTATCTTCTTTAATAGAAAGCTTATTTACCTTTACCGGAGAGTGGGCCGAAATAAGATTACGCCGCGCCATCATTCCAAGATCCTCATCCCGGGTGGAAAGCGCCGTGATCTCCTCATGAACTTGTATGTTTTTAAAGCCAACATCTTCGAGTAATTGACATATCCGTTCTTTGGAATATAGCCGCTCAGCATAAAATTGATCAGCGATCACCCCGCGTTCTGCATGTACAACAACTTCACGGGAAATTAATCTATCCCCATCCTGTGATATTGACCGCTCACGGCAAACGAATTGATTTTTATCGATCCATTCCCAAGAACG
>JAUILB010000236.1 GCA_030432815.1 Alphaproteobacteria bacterium
AACAAAATCTGAACCGGAAATTGTAAAGAACGGTACATTTGCTTCGCCGGCAATCGCACGGGCAAGAAGTGTTTTACCTGTACCCGGAGGGCCCACGAGCAATGCACCTTTCGGAATTACCGCGCCGAGACGCTGATATTTGCTAGGATCTTTTAGGAATTCAACAATTTCTTCAAGCTCTTCTTTTGCTTCTTCAATTCCGGCTACATCGTCAAATGTTACGCGACCCGACATTTCATTCAGAAGCTTTGCCTTGGATTTACCAAAACCCATAGCCTTGCCGCCACCACCCTGCATTTGTCGCATAAAGAAAATCCAGATTGCTACCAAGACAATGATAGGCCCGAAACTGAACAGAAAAGACATAAACATGCTGGTTTCAACGGGTTCAGCTATAATATTGACACCACGTTCATTTAAACGGTCAATCAAGCTTGGATCATTGGGAGCATATGTCTTGAATGATTTACCGTCAGTATAACGACCCTCAATATTATTTTCCTGGATTTTGACTTCGCTTACACGACCGTTCTCAACGCGTGAAATAAAATCAGAATACGAAATTCCTTCACGTTCACCTACACCAGCGGGGTCATTATTCACTGCACTGAATGTCAGGAATAACAAGATAAGAATAATTAACCAGAATGCAAAATTACGTTTCATGTCGCCACGCGTTGAACCTTTATTTAATGTAGCCTGTTTTCGAACTTTAAAAGTCTAATATATAGATAGGCCTAAATTAGTTAGAAACAAGTCAAATATAGTATTTTTTAACAAAGACTGTCTTTTTAACCTCAAAACAATATAATGTTAGTGTTTATTCCTTAAAATCTGCTGAAAATCCAACTAAATCTTTACGGTTTAGAATTGATAAAAGCTGATCCCAAAGTACAACTTCGTTCTTTTTGGTTATAATACAGGGTAATGTTGGCATTATTCTGTCCCTTACTTCAACAGTTTTACAATATGTTTTAAGGGCATCTTTGAATTCCGGGATTACCGTTTCAACATTAGAATACTGATCCTTTGTAAGGCCAACTATTTTTCCCTGATAATTACCGCTGTTAATCAGGAACCTTCTATCCCATAAATACTGTTTCCGGCTCGTAATATCAATTTTATCGGATATTTTACTGCCTTCCCTACAGATATTAATTTGTCCGTTATTATTTTTTATAAGTAAAGTGCCATGCAGTGTTTGCCCTGTAAAGTCTTCACTTTTCAAATTTTCAAGAAGGTATTCCAGCTTGTTAAGTCTTGGCACATACTGCTCACCACTTACTTTCTTCAAACAGCGTGAAAGCAGCCTTAAAGCAATTTCTTCGTGAAGTTCATCTGCAAAACCCTGATTTAATGTTGCAAAACCAAGCTTGTCAAATGATACATATTCGAATTCGGCACTGTCAGTCAGCCCATCAAGTAAAGATTTTACCCTTCTCATTCTGTCTGCTGTTGCAGCCATCCGACCTGCATTAAGTCCGTCAATTTCAGTATCTGATAACAAACTACGCACTTTTATACGGGTATATTTATCCTGATAATTACTCGGGTCTTCAATCCATGCCTGCCCTTCTTTTTCCAGAAAAGCGATAATCCGTTTTTTCGGGACTTTTAAAAATGGGCGATGGACACATACCTCATTTTCAGAATTTAACGGTAAAGGCGAACTGACATTCATTGCACTAAGACCGTCGATCCCACTACCCCGGAACAGACGAATTAAGAAAGTTTCCGCCTGATCATCAAGATGATGTGCCACAATCAGATCACTCACTTTGTTTTTAATACACCAGTTTCCAAGAATTCGGTATCTTGCCGTCCGTGCTTCATCCTGAATATTTGAGGTCGGTTTATCGCCTTCCCAATGTAGAATATGATGGTCAATTTTAAGATATTCCATCCACTTTCCGACCTGCTCGGCTTCTTGTCCGGATGCATCACGAAGGCCATGATCAATAGTTAAGGCAACTAGCGAAACATTATTTGCATCACACCAGTTTTTTAAACATAACGTTAGCGCCATACTGTCGCCGCCACCGGATACAGCCACGGCAATATTCTGCGTATTTCCAACTGAAGTAGAACGCATTAATGCATTAAATTCTTCTTGATTTAAAGGAAGGGTTTCTTCGCTTCCTTCTAGCTGCATCCTGCTTTTCTTTCTTCTGCCGGACGTAAACGTGTATTTTCAGAACTATCCGGATAACGAGTATTTAATTCGCGGTACACTTCACATGCTTCAGTTTTTTCACCAAGCAGATTAAGAGACATCCCCACTTTAAGCAGATACGCTGGTGCTTTTGAGCTTTCAGGATATTTACTCATTCCTTCAAGGAAAGTGCGCGTTGCATCGGCATAATTACCGCGGGCATAGAAGGTTTGGCCAAGCCAATACTGAGCATTACCAGCAAGTTCATCTTCAGGATATTCACTTAGGAAATCACGAAAACTGATTTCCGCCTGATCATACTGTGCATTGGAAACAAGCCCATAAGCATAGTCATATTTCTGTTTCGGCGTATTCATTTGTACCGCCGGCTCAATAGACGGAAGGGCAGTTGCACCACCAGCGGCGGCCGTCGAGGCAGGAATGCTGCCACCTATAGGTGTTCCTCTGCCCTCAATTTCATTAAAGCGAAATTCATTATCTTTTTGGAACGTTTCAAGCTGGCCGGTAAGATTCTGAATCTTAAAATTAGCTTCTTCAAGCTGCCCTGTCATCTGACGAAGTTGGGTTTCAAGTTCCGAAATACGAATATTAATTTCAGCAATAAGCGCCCCCTCTGAACCTGTGGGCACATTCATCGCAGCCGGGGACGCGCTGCTGTTGTTGTTATTTTCGCCGGACTGGAAACGACTGCCGGGCGTAAATACCTGACGCTGGAGCGCATTTAACTGTTTTTCAATTGCAGTAAGACGCTGACTTGTGGACTGCGCCAGTGCATGGTCCATAAACCCTGTAACTGTTATGGCCATTACAGACAAAGACACAAAACCCAAAAGTGATTTTTTCATCTTAAAAATTTTCTCAAACATTTAACGCTCCGTATTCGATAACTAACGATCTTAAAAAAAAATGCCCGCGAGACAGTGTTAGTCGCACGGGCATTCTTCAAACTATTTTTCTTTTAGTTTACGCGGGTATATCCGCGGCGGTTTGCGGCGTGATCTGTACCGATCGGACGCTCTTTACCGTGCGAATGCGCGAAGCAGGTACACCCATTGCTACAAGGTAATTTTTAACCGCGTTAGCCCGACGATCACCAAGTGCGATATTATATTCACGTGTACCGCGTTCGTCACAGTGGCCTTCAATAATCACGTTTTTATTGTTCGACTTCAGCCATTCTGCCTGCGCCTGTAGAATACTACGTGCTGTAGCATCAACATCATAGCGATCATAAGCGAAATGTACCGTATCGGCCCCTGTTCCACCCATCAATTCACTCAGAATTTCCTGATCTGTTTTCATCACAGGTGCTGGTGTTGGTGGAGGAGGTGGTGGTGTTGGTCTTTCAACCACCGGATCAGGCGTCTCCATGACAGCTTCGTCACCTGTATTCGCACAAGCACTCAAGATCAGCGCGGCCCCGATCATAATTAAATATTTTGCATAAGATTTAGTCTGCATTTAGTGATCCTTCACATATTTATCTTTATATTTTTTCCAAAAACTACTGTCATTCCCCATAAGAATTGACATGCGCAATCAATCATACAATCCCTCGACCCATATAATTACCTCGACTATAAACATAGATTATTGAGGAATCAAGCAACAAAACTAGTCATTTAGCGGGATTCTGTTAACAATTTACTTATACTAACCCCTAATTATTATCAATCCATTAACGGCGACCATGCCGGATCCGACCCATCAAGAGGGGTTAAAATTTGCCTTTCGTTATATCCTGTAAGGTCAATAGACCATAATTGTGTCTCTCCACCACCACCATTATTGTCATATGGATATTTACGGTAAAACATCAAAACACGACCATTTGGTGACCATGTTGGCCCTTCTTCGAAATAACTTTCCGTCAGAATTCTTTCTCCTGTTCCGTCAGGGCGCATCACACCTATATAAAATTTTCCACCTGTCTGCTTGGTAAAGGCAATAAGGTCACCACGCGGCGACCAAACCGGTGTCGCGTAACGTCCTTCGCCAAAACTGATGCGTTTGATGTTGCTGCCATCAGCATCCATTACATATATTTGCTGGGAACCACCACGATCAGAATTAAATGTAATATACCGCCCAAATGGCGAATAACTGGGGCTGGTGTCGATCGCAGAATGTGTAGTCAACCTTTCGATCCTGCGGGTACTTAACTCCATTGCAAAAATATCTGAATTTCCGCGTTCCGCTTTTGACATAATTACTTTTTTACCGTCCGGTGAAAAACGCGGCGCGAAGGTCATGCCTTCAAATTCACCAAGCATTTCTGATTTTCCTGTATCAATATTAAACAGATAAACCCTCGGCGTATCATTATAAAATGAAAGATAAGTAATTTCCTGTGACGTTGGCGAAAAACGCGGATTAAGGATCATGTAAGACCCGTCTGTAAGAAACTTGTGGTTATATCCATCCTGATCCATAATTGCGAGCCGCTTGATACGTTCCAGATACGGACCGCTTTCGGAAATATAAACAATACGGGTATCAAAATAACCATCTTCACCGGTAAGACGCTTATAAATAGCATCAGATATCAAATGCGCAATCCGGCGCCAGTTTCGCGGTGCTGTATAATAACGAAGACCGGTCATTTGTGACCCGGCGAGTACGTCCCATA
>JAUILB010000237.1 GCA_030432815.1 Alphaproteobacteria bacterium
AGGAGATTGAATTAGGCCTATTAGAAAAGTTTACAAATAATCAAAAAAAAATTGCAGATATTTTTGATGCGTGTAAGTTGATATCTAATGCTTTACCTTTAGCAATTTCAATAGACAATTATGTGAATAATCACAGAAATAATGAAAATATTAAACTTTGCTCAAAAATTGCAATAGTTAGAACAATATTAAATAGAGAAGCCATTAGTAAAGTTAGAAAAATAAAATTTAAAACTAAACATGGTATTAACTTTAATTTTTTAAATGAAACATGGTTACTTTACTTTTTTCAATTAATTACAGAGAATAAAACTGCCGAAAATCTTGCGAATAGATTAAGGCAAATTACCTTAATTATCTTTAATTATGACCGTTGTATTGAGCATTTTCTAATGAACGCTTTTCGAGATTATTATAACTTAGATTTTAATAGTGCGTACAAACTTCTAGAGAATATTACCATTTATCATCCATATGGTTCAATTGGACCATTAGTTGGAATGAGCGATAAACAAGTTGCGTTTGGTGCATCACCTCATCGTGGGGCTATAATAGAACTATCTAATAATATTAGAACCTTTAGTGAATTCGAAGAGGAAAAATCTGATGAGTTGTTGGGGATACATAATAGTTTGTCTGTAGCCGAAAAAATTATTTTCTTAGGTTTTGGTTTTCACGACTTAAATATGAAACTATTAAAAATACCTTATTCAATCCAAGGAGAGTTTCCAGATGTATATGCTTCAACTTTTGATATTGGAGAAGAAGCAGAACAATTTATTAAAAATCAGATTTATGAAATATTTGAAGAGACACTGCTACCTTCGTATAAAATAGACACATTTAAAAATAATAAAATACGACTTAAAAATCTGAAATGTCATGATTTTTTCAAATACTATCTTATGAGTTTTAAGTTTATAAATGAGCACTAATAGAGGAATTCATGATATTGAAGAATTTTAATGTTTTGAGTTTACAACCTAATCCGCACGGCAACTAGCATCATTAATATTCATCCATCAAACCGTTGTAGGGACTTAATCCACCTAATCAAGCATCGCCGGTGATGGCCGGGAAGGTCAGGGAAACGGTTGTGCCCTGATGTTTTTTCGATGTGACATTCATGGAGCCGCCAAGCACCTGCATGAATTTGGTCACCAGTGAAAGGCCAAGCCCGGTTCCTTCATGGTCGCGGTTATAGGCGGTTTCCACCTGTCCGAAAATACTGAGTGCGGTTTGTATTTCTTCTTCGGTCATGCCGATCCCGGTATCGGTGATTGAAATTTCAAGAAAACCCTGCTTGAAGAAGTTCGAAATATAAATCCGCCCGCCCGCCGGGGTAAATTTAATGGCGTTTGACAGTATATTATCAATGATCTGTTTAAACAGTTTTGCATCGGTTTTTATTTCCACATCGGCAATGTTGCTGTCGATCACAAGCCCGTGCTGGTCAATTTTTGGCTGTAAAATTGAAACGCTGTCATCAATCAGGTCACGAACACGGTAAATATCCTGATGGACATCCATTTTTCCGGCTTCAACCTTGGAAAGATCAAGAATATCATTAATCACACTGAGCAGGTGATTGCCGCTTTCAAGAATATATTCGATATATTCACGGTTTTTATCACTGCCAAGCTTTCCATATGTTTCGGATTTGATCAGTTCGGAAAATCCGATAATCGCGTTTAGCGGCGTACGCATTTCGTGGCTCATATTGGCGACGAAATTGGATTTCATTTTATCAAGTTCGCGAAGCATTTCAAAAAGATACGCCGCCCGCCGGTGAAAATACGAAAGTGCCAGCAGCACAAGAAGCGTCACCGCAACAAGCGGTAGCGTAAGGCGGCTGATCAAATCGGCACCTGGCGTCTTGGGGTCCCAGTCAAAGGCGACATAGTGGCTTTTCAGAAAAAGATTTTCGCTCATCTTTTCATCAATCTGTAGGTAATCGGTTGTCTCTACTTCTTCAAGATGAAGATGAAGATTATCCATATCAATATCACGGCCAAACGTAAGCAGGCTTTCTTGGGTTAATTCATGTAAAAATACAATAATCGGGCGGCGTTCCGGTTCTATCTTTGTCTCGTCGCCATAATTAAATCTTTGGATAAGGCTTGCCCCGAACACATATATGCGTCCGTCTATTTCCAAAATGCCGGATGATTTAACCGGCGTGGTATAATCATCCGCTTTTAATGTCTGAAGATGTGATGCAAGGCCCGTTTCAAGGAAGACATCCGGGTCTGGCTGATCTGGATCTGACGTTGAATAAAGCACCTGATCATTGATCCCGTAAATGATAAAGCTGTTGATATTATCAAGAAATTTTACGCCTTCACCGTAATTGTCAATCAGCCATTCCTGATTAAAATTGATGAAAATATTATCATAGGCAGCATTCCAGACAGAATTATCCTCGGCGATGTATGCAATGGATTCAGCCGTTTTTTTAACCTGCGCAAGCAATACATCAGCCTGCGATGTATGCATGGTTTCATCGGCATCCTTTGCCATATATTGGAGCATGATAAAAAAACTACAAAATGTGACAAATATTATGCCAAGCACCGGTAGCAATATATGGTGTAATTTCTGCAATATTTACCGCCCTTACTTTACGAACTTCTTTCAAGGTTGGTAAAACTTTAATCGTTATTTATTTATATAGTCTTAATAAGGTTAATATTATTAAGGATTCATGTGTATTTTTTAAAAGCGCGGTTTTTTTTGTTTACTCCCAATCCCCGGTATTTTTCTCAAGAAACATTGACCATCCGCCGGTATGGTCATGGGCTTCTTCTTCGGAAGGCAGGTCATAATGCAGGATCGTGACCCGCGTGCCGCCATTTTCAGCGTTTAATTTAAATTCAACGAGTGTTGACCCCCACGGCAGACCGCGATTTGGGTTTTCATCGCCCCATGTAAAGGAAAGCAGCGATTCAGGCACCATATTGACGATATGCCCGCCATTAATACCCGAACATTTTTCCTTATCGGCTTCAAATTCGTGCCAGATAAATTTTATCGGGGCCCCGGGTTTGAGGTTTCCTTCAATTTCACACTCCATAAATTCAGAAAGGCCGTCCCTGTCACTTAAAATGGCCCATACGGTTGCGGGGGTGGCCGCAATAAACCGTGACATTTCAATAGTAAATGTACCTTTTTCAGTTTTTTGAAATTCTTTTATTGATACGACGTTATTCATCCTTCTTCTCCATTATATTTGATTGTTCCATTTTTTCCGCCCGTTCCTTAAGCCGGTCCAGCTTACGATCCCAAAATACGGTAAGATATGCTTCAAGTGGGCCCATCTTGCCACGATTTGCACGGTAAAAACGGCGTCGGCCTTCGCGCCTGCATGTAATAAGACCACCCCCTACCAAAATGCCAAGATGCTGTGATACGGCCCCGAAGGATATATCGGACAGATCATTGGCGATTTCACTTGCGGAAAGTTCGCGTTCCCAGACAAGCTTTAATATGTGCTGGCGACGGGGTTCACCCATTATGGTTAGTTCATTCATCATGATAATATTTTAGTTTAAACTAAAATAAATGTAAATAACAAATTTATCCGATATTTTTTAACCTTGCGGGAAGGGGGGAATGGTGTCAGTATTACTTATTATTAATTCATTAGGAGTTGAGCTAATTGACAGATCAGCCGAAATATTTCTGGGCATACCAGATCGGTTTCTGGGTCTTGATGGGGCTTTATCTTTTTTCGGGCGGTCTTACCCATCTTGAATTTTGGGTGGCACTGATCCGTAATACATATTATCCGGTTGCAGGTTTTATCAGCAGCTTTGTTATCATTATGCTAATGAAAAAATTTAAAATGTTTGCCGTTCCCATTCGCTGGTTTGCAATATTGGGATGCTGCATTGTTGCCGCGGTGCTTTGCACGGTGGCGGTTAATCCCATCACCTTTATGCAGCAGGGTTCTGCCATGTCTGACATGACGATAAGGGACATATTCGCCGGATATTTTAATTATACGCTTATATATTTGCTGTGGGGGGTTGGGTATCTTCATATTGATAAAACAATTATGGATGTGGTCCGCGAAAAACCCCGGGCAAGACGGCTTATGCTTGAAAAAAATAATGAAATTGTACCCGTGAATGTTTCGGATATAACACATATCAAGGCGGCAGGGGATTATGTGGAAGTGTTCACCCGGGACGATTGTTATTTAAACCGTGCGACATTAACATCATTTGCAGAAACCCTTGATCATCCGGATTTTATTCAAAGCCATCGGTCAATTATTGTAAACCTTAATTATGTGAAAGCATTAAGCCCGGAATCAAAGGGCGAGTATCAGATCATTCTAAAAAATAGCCGGATGATAAAAGCCAGCCGCACACATGCGCAAAATGTGCGTGAACGGCTTTCACAAATATAAGTTTCCATTTCATCCTTTAAATCACCCGCCTTGTCGTTTCATTGCCCGTTTTATCGCTTTGAACTTGATAATCGGCTGAAATAAAAGGACATTTTTTTCAGGGAAATTACAGATAAGGATTTATAATGATCAGAAATGTGCTGGTATATTTAATTATAATCTTTCCGTTGGCAGCGTGTGCCCAGGATGAATTAACCCAGGAAATGAACCTTCAAAAATTGATTGATTTAAACGCGGTTGCCATGGGCGGCAAAGAAAGACTGGAAAATATCCGTTCCGTTGAAACACGCATTACACTTACCGAAAACGGGACGGCGATGGGCGGGCATTACCGCGCCAACCGCGATGGGCAGATGCGGGTGGATATTTATATTGATGGAA
>JAUILB010000238.1 GCA_030432815.1 Alphaproteobacteria bacterium
AATGATTGTCGGTGATTTGGAATTGGACATTAAAACCAGGCAAGCAAAGCGAAATGGCCGGATAATTGACCTTAAACCGCGGGAATATAAAATTCTTGAATATCTTATGAAAAATGAAGGACGGATCGTGACCCGCAGCATGCTACTTGAACAGGTATGGGACTATCATTTTGATCCACATACCAATGTTATTGACGTTCATATCAGCCGTTTGCGGGCAAAAATTGATCAGGGGCATGATAAACCGCTTTTACATACGGTTCGGGGGTCGGGCTACAGGATTGGCATGGCTTCATGAAAATTTCAATACTGCCTAACAGCGCCTATCTTCGCATCATTCTGACCTATGTATTATTTACGGCGGCTACCATCACCGGCGTTTTGGTATTTATTTATTTTTCAACGGTCGAAGTGATTGAAAATGAAGTTGCCGAGGTCGTCGCGACGGAAATAAGATCACTTGAAGATGAATACAGGTCCGGTGGACTGGCACGGTTAAGAGCAGCGCTGGCAAGACGGGTTGATACCGCAGACGGCGATGCCATTTATCTGCTGACAGCTCCGAATAATCAGCGCATTGTCGGAAACCTTTCGCAGTGGCCACCAAACATTAATACGAATGGTGACTGGACAATACTCTCACTGTATCGGACAGATACACAATCAGAGGTGCTTGTTGGTGCCCGCGCTTATTCACTAGGACTTGGTGCAAAAATCCTTGTAGGCAGGGATATGCGCGCACGTCGTGATTTCCAGGAAACGTTAACCGAAGCAATGGCCGTTGCCTTCTTCCTTGTCCTGATTTTGGCACTTTTGGGGGGTGTGATTTTTTCGAGGCTAGTGTTACGGCGTATTAAATCAATTGACCAAACCGCACGTTTCATCATGGAAGGGGATATTTCAAAACGCATCACCGTTACGGAAAAAAATGATGAATTTGACCAGCTGGCAACAACCCTTAATCAAATGCTGGCGAAGGTGGAAGATCTTATCGAAGAGCTTCGTGTGGCAACGGAAAGCATGGCACATGATTTAAGAAGCCCGCTCACAAGACTTCGCGGTCATTTGGAACAATCCCATGCCAACCTAAAAGATAATAAAGCTTCAAGCGAAAATATGGAAAAGGCGATTACGGAAACCGACCGTATTTTAAAAGATCTCAATGCATTACTGAATATTTCCCGTCTTGAAACCGGATTAACCGATGCACAAAAAAAAGAACTGAATTTACCAGATTTTTTAGCCAATATTGCGGAACTTTATGTGCCCCTGGCGGAAGAAAACGACATGTCGTTAATTTTGCAGATACCCGAACAGGAACTAAAAATCATTGCAAATGCACAACTTCTTGCACAGGCAATTTCAAATCTGCTCGAAAATGCAATTAAATATGCGGGTGATGGTGCCGAAATTATTTTGTCCGCTCACCAGAATGAAAATATCACAACAATTTCCGTATCAGACAATGGCCCCGGTATCGCAAAGGAAAATCGGGAAAAAGCTTTACAACGTTTCGTCAGGTTATCCCCCGAACGCAAGGATAAGGGAATGGGACTTGGTTTATATCTGGTATCGGTAATTACAAAAATTCATAATTTCAAGTTTACGCTCGAAGACAATGATCCAGGGCTGATAGCTAGCATAAATATTCCAAATGCTGAAAATTGATGCATCATATAGGGATACCCCTAATGAACTCCTAGCGCTAACTTAATTTACGACTAAAATATCATATAGTTGATTACTAAAGTCTTCGATTGCGTGACCTATCGATGCAGAGACGGCATCAGCACCTCCTCCACATGCTCCTCCTGCTGGACTAACCCCTCGTGTTTCAACTACTATATCGTATTTGTCGTTCTCCCTATCTAATACCGAACCTAACAATTTTGTCGTCGCAACACATTCCCAATTATATTCTGTAATAGGATGGCACATTATTCTGACATCGGCCGGATCAATCTTGATACTGAAATCATTCTCAATGCTGGTACCATTCTCAGATGTTAAAATACTTAATTCTACCGTTTGATAAACTTTATCCAGAACAGTCGTAATTGCATCATCAATAATGAAATCAAAGTCATAGGGGAAATTATGAGCGCTGCAGAATGGTCCTATCAACTCTGCGGTACCACTTAAATGGGTTTCTTTTGTAAGAGAAGCTTTATAATTGCCATGCCTATTCACAACCTTAAGCGAGTCATAATTTACAAAATTTTCTATTTTTTCTTTATTAGGACTATAAGAGCAACCGGCAAGGAATGGTATAATTACCACAATAATTATATAGCGGAAAGGTAGCTGATACCATTTACTCACTATATTTACCAGCAAGAACATCGGATATTTTTTCGGAAAACTGCCTGATCATACTACCTCTTGGGTTTCCTCCTCTTGCCATCATCCCAATCAGACCGCTGTTCGCGTCAAAGTCGGTGATATGGTATTCTCCAAGCAATTCATTAGACTGGTCATCTTTAATCCTGATCAGCCCAGTCATACTATCACTTCCACCGACAAGTATTACCGCACCCCCATTCGTCATCGCAAAAGAATTAATTAAAACATCAAGACTGACATTCCGACTTCCTAAAAACTTGTCTGCCAACACTTTTTGAATACCAGTACTAACATCGGTTTCAATGGCCACCATTTCTTCCCTGATGGAATTAATCTTATTTTCGGATTCCTCCAGCCTTTTTTGCGCAACCTTAGTAGCATCTCTTCTTCTAAGACTGGTTCTGCCAGGAGGATTTTCAATCAGTTCTTTTTGAGATGCAATATACTCTTCTTCATCAGTAATTTGTTTCTCAACTCGAGCAATAAACTCAGGACTAAGTCCAACATTAACATTCGTTAGATTAAAATCCGCCACATCAACACCAGAGAGCGATTGGATGGGCTGTACACCTTTAGGTGTACAAGCTGTAAAAAATACAGCTGCTAAAAAAATGGATATAAACTTGATTAATTGCTTCATAAGAAATCCCCCCATTGAACAATATGTTAACTCGAAACAATTAATATACTACTCTCATAAATATAATATAAACAACTACTTTCTTAGACTGAATTGTTTTAAGAAAATGTCACTCATAATTCTTAGACAATATTGTGGAACTTTATATACCGCTGGCGGAAGAAACCAATATATGCCGTTAAATTTACAAATACCGAAAAATAATTTCCCGAAATTACGCTAACCCGGGAAGTATTATCTTCAAACCATCAGTAACCATTTCTATAGCAATTGCCGCCAGAATCATCCCCATAAGTCGTGTGACAATAATTCGTATTTTGTTTGAAAGAATTTTTCCAATATCTGATGCAAAAAATAAAACCATAAACAATATTCCAATTACGACAATTGTAACTGCAGTATAGGAAGTAAATTTTTCAATAGATTCTATCTGATACGAATAAAGAATTAAGGTGGTGATCGTTCCCGGACCTACTATTATTGGAAATGTTAACGGGTAAAATGATATTTGCTCATCAGAGTTAAGATGCTCTTTTTCATGATCACCCCCAGTGTGAGATGATAATTCTTTCCCGTTTAACATTGAAAAAGCCATTCCCAAAAGTACTAACCCTCCTGCAATACGAAAATGATCTATTGTGATACCAAAGAAAGAAATTATCTGCTTTCCAAGTACCGCAACTACAGAGCACATGATCAACGTATACACAGCAACCTGAATTGCCATGCGGCGCTGTTGCTTCGCTGTTTCATTAGGTGTCATTGCCAAGAAAATTGGCAACGTAAGGAACGGATTCATTATTGCAAAAAGCGCTCCAAAATATTTTATCGCAAATATAATATCCACAAAAATACCTCGTATGTTTCTAAATATTTATCCTAAAGTGAGCACTCGGAAAGTAAAGTTAAATTAGATCATAGTTCCATAGAACACTTGATACTTTTTATAGTATCATTTTCATACGCGGGTCACCAACCAAGATCAAACCTATTTGGCATAACCCGTGAGTTCCACATAACCGCTTCCGTTGATGGGGGTGCTATTTCGAGTACCCGTTACCGTTACCGCCCCTTCCCAATAACGCGGTGTGACATTTAACTCCTGACTTTTGATCATTGGAGCAACTTCAAGCTCTAGTCCTTTGTTCTTAATATATATTTTCCACCCAGAAGGATATGTTCCTCCCAGCGGGCTTTCCCATATTCCGATAGTTTCAATCTCAACATCATCGTCTTCAAGTGCGGTTTTTATCCCGTTGCGATCAACCCAGCTACCCGCACTATAGGGGTGTCTGCTTCCGTCTTCGTTTCTCAGGTTATAAAACATCAAATCACTGCCATCCGATAAATGCAGTGCAAACCAGTCCCATCCCTGCTGATCAGCGGAAAGTGCGCTTGTCCCCCATTCCCGGTCAAGCCATGTTAGACCGCTCAGTGTATATTGCTCATCGCCAATCCTAAGCGTACCACTGCTTTCCATTCGGGTTATGGCATAATAATATGATGCATTACCCGGTTTTTCGGACTTGCGGCTAAGCCCAGCGTCCCCATTTAGCAGAACCGGTTTAATCTGCTTCAGAGATAGATTAAGTGCTAAATCCCCTTCACTGACACTTATCTGCCACTGGTCATCATCCATAACAAGTACCCAGTCATCAAGCCAGACCTTAGTAACATTTGCACCTGCAAGACGCCCGTCGCCACGTGAATAACGCTGAAAAAATATAAAATTGTCCTCATCGACATCCGTTATGGCAAAATGAGCCGCAAATGCAACATTGGTATGCCATTTTGAACCA
>JAUILB010000239.1 GCA_030432815.1 Alphaproteobacteria bacterium
GGAAAAGCCGGAATTGTTGCTGCCGAAGGATATGCCAAGACGAAGAAATGCCAAAGCAAAAGCAGCACGTATCGCCATGCTGCATGCGATCGCCCATATCGAATTTAATGCAATCAACCTGGCACTCGATATTGTCCTTCGGTTCGGTGAAAACATGCCACGGGATTTTACGGATGATTGGTTAAGAGTTGCAAATGACGAAGCCAGGCATTTTGTTTTACTTGAAAAAAGGTTGATGGAATTTGAGAGCTTTTATGGCGCTCTTCCTGCCCATGATGGGCTTTGGCAATCAGCTGAAAACACATCACATGATCTTCTTGCCCGCCTAGCAATTGTACCAATGGTGCTTGAAGCGCGTGGTCTGGATGTTACACCGACATTAATTACGAAATTTGAACGCGCCAACGACCATAAAAGTGTTGAAGCTTTAAAAATTATATATGAAGAAGAAATTGACCATGTGAAAGCGGGGCATAAATGGTTTAATTATATGTGCGAGCTTGAAGGGTTAAATCCTCAGGCAAAATATCAGGAACTGGTAAAAAAATACTTTGCCGGAAGCCTTAAACCCCCTTTCAATATTGAAGCAAGAAACAATGCCGGGCTTGCAGAAGACTTCTATATGCCAATGGTGCAGAGTTGAATTAGATTCCTAAAATTGTTTGCTTTCATTAATTTTTTGCTATCATGTTAGGAGTAGATTTGCATGATTCGTCCAGGATTTAATAAATTTCGATTGGGCAGGATTTTATTAAAGAGAGCGTAAATTGAAAAATAGTAATAGTATCAAATGGTTAAACGAGAAAGCAGATCGTTATTTCCCTGATAGGCAATTATATTTCAGGACGAATGGTGACGTTCGATTCATTTCTGTTTCACAAAAAGTTCAGATATTTTTTAGCATTTTGCTAATTGGTTGCTTCAGCTGGATCGCGGTTGCATCATATAATTATATCTATATTAATGAAATTATCGGTGAAAAAGACGGTGAAGTTCAAGTCACCAGCCGTAATTATGAAGAACTGGAAAGTCAATATAACGAGCTTATAAACGAGATACAAAAATCGGCCGCAGCACTGGAACAACGTCAACAATATATCCAGCAGGTCCTTGAAGAAGAACAGATTGAAGTTGAAGAAGGCAAAGAACCCGTCCTTGATGAAAATAACTTTACCGATGAAGATTATAGTGCTGAGGATCAGGAAGCCCGGAACATCATTCGTGAGGAAACTCTTGAGCGGATTTATGTAGATCTCAAGCGTATTGAGATGGCTCAGAATAAATCGATTAATATGCTATCACAAAAAGTGGATGATAAATTAGATTTTTTAAAAGATGCCCTTGAAAGTGCCGGTATAGGCGAAGAAGAAATGCTAGCGCTTGCCGGCAACCTCCCTTCAACAAGCAAAGCACAGGGTGGGCCCTTCATCAGCCTGGAAGATGGCATTAACGAAGACATCATTGACAGTAGTTCATTTGATTCTCTTTATATCAAAAGGGCAAATCTTGCGGATCTGGAAATGGCGATTGCGCATCTTCCCATCGCAACTCCCCCTGAAAAACATTATATTTCAAGCAAATTTGGAATGCGCCGTGATCCGATCACCCGCAAATGGGCAAGTCATAAGGGTCTAGATATGGCTGGCTGGCATAAAACACCAATTGGAGCAGGTGGTGCAGGTGTCGTTGTGAGAGCCGGCAGGTTTGGATCATTCGGACTTTATGTTGAAATTGATCACGGAAATGGTTTTCGGTCTAAATATGGCCATCTTTCGCAGGTAAACGTAACAAAAGGTGAGAAGGTTAAAGAAAATCAGCTTATTGGCCTTATGGGTAGTACTGGTAGAAGTGTTAGCACTCATCTTCACTATGAGATCTGGTTTAACGGTAAGCCTATTGATCCATTAAAAGTATTAAGGGCAGCGAATGATGTTCAAAAAATTAAACAACAAGAATACGACAGTTGAGGTAACTTCAACTATGAATTCCAAGGAAGAAATAAAAATGAAAGCACCTGCAAATTCAGTTCCGTCTATAATCAGTTCAGATGTTACTATTAAAGGCAACGTTACAACATCAGGGGAAATCCAGCTTGATGGTACTGTAGAAGGCGACGTTAAAAGCAATTCTGCAACGATTGGTGAAAATGGTACCGTTAAAGGCAAGGTAAATGCCGACGACGTTGTCGTTAAAGGCACAGTGAACGGCAGCATTACCGGCCGTAATATCCGCGTTGAAAAATCAGCAAAAATTACCGGTGATCTTTGCCATCAGACACTCAGCATAGAAGCAGGTGCCTTTATTGAAGGAAACCTGAGCCATCAGAACAGTCAGAGCAATACAAACAATGTTCCTTCTTCATCAGGCGCCACAAAGGTCGTATCGGCAAATACAGATGATAAGAACCCGGAACAAAAAAAAACGATCTTATAGATCGTCTTTAAGCTAAATCAGAATATTGACATTAAAAAGCGGGTTTTAGCCCGCTTTTTTTAGTCTATATCTTCAACTTCGGCATCAGAGCCATGCACCCGCGCCGCAAGGGCCGCGTTCATAAACATATCAAGATCACCATCAAGCACCTTATCCGGCTGGCTGCTTTCAACACCGGTTCGTAAATCCTTGACCATTTGGTAGGGTTGAAGAACATATGATCTGATCTGACGACCCCAACCTATTTCCGTCTTTGCGTTATGTTCAGCGTTAGCTTCGGCTTCGCGGCGTTGAATTTCGGCTTCGTATAGGCGGGCTTTAAGCATATTCATTGCCGTGGCACGGTTCTTATGCTGGGAGCGATCGTTCTGACACTGGACAACAATTTTAGTGGGGATATGGGTAATCCGCACTGCGCTGTCGGTGGTATTCACATGCTGTCCCCCTGCCCCCGATGCACGGTAGGTATCGATACGAAGATCACTTTCATTGACATCAATTTCAAAATCGTCATCGATAACCGGATAAACCCATACACTGGCAAAGCTGGTATGGCGCTTCGCATTACTATCGAACGGTGAAATACGCACAAGCCGGTGAACCCCGCTTTCGGTTTTAAGCCAGCCATAGGCATTTTCGCCCTTTATTTCGATGGTGGCTGATTTGATACCTGCTTCTTCACCGTTATGCATTTCCATCAGTGTGACTTTGCAGCCATGTGCTTCCGCCCATCGGGTATACATACGAAGCAGCATATTGGCCCAGTCCTGGCTTTCAGTGCCACCTGCACCCGAATTAATCTCCAGATATGTGTCATTGCCATCTGCTTCACCGCTAAGCAGTGTCTGAAGCTCAATTTCTTCGGCCTTTTCAGTGAGTGCCTGAATGGCTTTTTCCGCTTCAAGGATAATATCCTCATCTTCTTCAAGCTCCCCAAGTTCGATCAGTTCGATATTATCGTTAAGTTCGCTTTCAACCTCGTTACAGAGAGTTATCATCTGCTCAAGTTTGGTTCTTTCCTGCATCAGTTTTTGTGCAGAAGACGGATTATCCCAAAGGGCTGGATCCTCGGAAAGGGCGGTTAGTTCATCGAAACGTTCAAGCGCGACATCCCAGTCAAAGATGCCTCCTCAGCAGTGCGAGAGACTGCCTGATTTTATCAACAGAATGTTGGGTTTCAGCTTTCATGATTTAAAGACCAGATCAATAAAAAAATTATTATTAGTATATGCCGCCAGTACCTGTTTGCAGCTTGGTCTTTGTTTGCACCAGAGAATTAAATCCGTCAAGTACTTGTTCGTCTTTATTTGGGAAAGATCCCTGTCTGAAAGCTTCAAGGATTGCATTTTGCGTACCCCCATCAGCAAGCTGACCTGTCACGGGGTCAACACGCACCAGACGAACACCTTCCGGCACCCTGAATGGTATCGGGTTTTCGTCTTTTAATGCTTCAGCCATAAAATCTCTGAAAATTGGTGCCGCGACCGAAGAACCTTCTTCAAAAGCCCCCAAGGAACGCGGTGTATCAAAGCCTGCAAAAACGCCAACCACCAAATCAGGAGAGAAACCCATGAACCAAGTATCAAAGCTTTCGTCAGTGGTTCCTGTTTTACCGGCAAGCGGCTTACCCACTGCTCTTACCCGTACACCGGTGCCACGCTGCACGACGCCTTCGAGCATGGAAACAAGCTGATAGGCCGTCACTTTATCAAGCACTTCATCACGGTTATCCGGCAGTTCCGGAAAATCCTGATAATTCCATTCTTCCGCAACACAATCGGAACATGTGCGGTCATCATATCGGAATATGGTTTCACCATGACGGTTTTGAATGCGATCAATCAATGTCGGCTTGATTTCTTTTCCGCCATTTACGATCATACCATATGCTGCCGTCAGATCAATCAGGGTGGTTTCGCCAGCACCAAGTGACATGGAAAGTAGGTCGGGCATATTTTCGGTAATATGAAAACGGTCTGCGACCTCAACCACCTTTTCCATTTTAAGGTTTTGTGCAAGACGAACGGTCATAAGGTTACGTGACTTTTCAATACCCAGTCGCAGTGTACTTGGCCCGTAAAATTTATCACTGGAATTTTTCGGTTTCCATTTTCCGTTGCCAAAGCCCTGATCAATAACAAATGGGGCATCAAGAACCAGACTTGATGGTGTAAATCCGTTTTCAAGAGCAACACTATATACAAACGGTTTGAATGCACTGCCCGGCTGTCTTTTCGCCTGTGTTGCGCGGTTATATTCGCTTCGTCTAAAATCATACCCGCCAACCATTGCAAGAACACGGCCGGTATGGGGATCCATTGCTACTAGTGAACCGTT
>JAUILB010000240.1 GCA_030432815.1 Alphaproteobacteria bacterium
CGCGAATGCCGTTTAATGCCAAAATGAACCAGTCTGCGCCCAATTTCATGGGCACGTTCCCTTATTTGCGTATAGGTAATACTTGATTCAAGCTCACCGCGCGGGGAATAAAAGTTAAGGCCACGCACGCCCTGCGCGGCATAATCTAAAGCATCCGGCAGTGTATCGAAGTCCGCGTATCTCCGGGGGAGGTCGGGATCTAATGTAGGTGTAGGCTCAAGCATATATGAATAATGTCACTTAGCTATTTTCTCTATTTTAAATAGAAATTTACAAAAAAAGCTAATGAATATTTCCTCTCTAACAAATTGACCTAATAAAAATCTCAAATATCTTGTCGTAGGCTCAAATAATTCCACCCTCGATACATGCTGTAACATATAATCGCAAGTAATTTTTTAAATATCGGGGCGTATTTTACAGCGGGAATCGATTTTTGCCAACAAATAATGAGCTTTGTCAATTTTGTTAATATTTTAAACTTTATAGCTTTTTACTGTTATTTTTTGTTTTTGCGCAATGTATATGCCCGCAACTATAAATAATATTGAAAGTAAAGTTGTCTGTTTAAGGGCTTCGTCAAGAATAAAATAACCGGCAAAAACACCAACGACGGGGATCAGGTATGTATTATACGAAACGAAAGTTGAGCCCGCTATTTGAGTAAATATTACCAAAATCATCGTGGTTATTCCTGTTGGGAGTACACCCAGATATATAAGTGAAAGAATTTCAACTGAACCATAATTTACAGAAAGTGGTGCTTCAAATAAAAAGACAAGTGGCCATAGAAGTATGGCTGAAGTTGTCAGCATTACAAATGACGTGTTAATGGGTTCTGTTTTTACATATTTTTTGACTAAAATATTTGCTATGGCATAGCCCAGTGCCGCGATTAGCATGGCACAAAGCGCATATATAGCCATTGAACCCTCCTGTTCGACATTTAAACTGTCATAAAAAAGAACAATTATTCCACATATGCCACTAAGAATACCAATAAGGCCCTGCCAGCTCATTTTTTCGTCGTGATGAGCAAAATGCGCCATAACAAACACACATAATGGAATAATGGACATACAAATTGCTCCGGTTCCGCTGTTTATATAAAGCATTGCCCAGCTAATCAGTGAAAAAGGGATTGCAATCCCGGCAATGCCTATAACCGTACCTTTTATCCATATTGATTTATGTGTTGGTAAAACACCACCTGCCAGCAATACGTAAATTAATATAACAATAGCCCCAATGGAAATTCTGGCGGCTGCAATTGTCATTGGTGGTACAGTCGGTGCAATAATTTTTATAAACAGGAATGAACAGCCCCAAACCGCTGAGAGAAACAATAAACATAAATAATGCGATAAGGGTCTGTTCTCAGTCATGGGAAACGGTTAATCTCAGCTCATGAAAAATGATAAAATAAATAAAAAAATTACATATAAATATATTCAAGGCGCAGCCTATCGCTACCTTGAAAGATATGCAACAACAGAAGCGAATTTAAAATATATTCTTCAGCGTAAAGTCGATAGAATTTTAAAATCCAATCAGGAAATAACAACCAGAAATCATGAAATTGATATATGGATTGATGATGTTGTAAAAAAATCAGTGGAATTAGGGTTGGTTGACGATCTTCTTTATGCAACAGCGAAATTAAACACATATAAGGCGTCTGGTAACTCAATTGCCATCATTAAAAATAAGCTTCGCGCGAAAGGTGTATCACAGGATTTAATCAACGAAATTATTGAAAAAGAGCGCGAAGAAAACCCGGATATGAATTTTATCAGTGCAATCAAATATGCAAAAAGACGCAGATTTGGGCCATTTCGTATCCGTGATGCTGATTTGAAAACATCAGATAAGGAAAAAGCAGCAATGGCAAGGGCAGGCTATTCATATGAAGAGGTAAAAAAAGTACTGCAGGGCGAACGTAAGGAACTGGAAGATATTCTTTATGGAAACTAGCCGTTCTGTATTTGCAAGACTTAGTGCCAATTATACCAGTGTATATATTTATCTAGGAATTATGACGCCTTTTTGGGCGATTTGGCTTAAGAATAAGGAGTTAAGTCCCAGCGAGATAGGCATTATTATTGCCATTCCTTATCTTATAAAACTTATCGTTGCGCCCGCGATTAGCCAGGTATCAGACAAGCGCGGGGAATATAGAAGACCACTCATTTTATGTGTGATATCCAGTCTGTTATCGGCGTCGCTTTATTTTTTTGTGGATGGGTTCTGGCAATTGATGATGGTGACTATTCTTGTCAATCTGACATTACCTGCTGTGGTGCCGTTAATGGAAACCATAACGGTTGCGCAAACGACAAAACATAATTTGCAATATGGGCGCGTTCGGTCATTTGGTTCGGTCTCATTCATCTTGGCTGCTGTGATCCTGGGCTGGGTTATAAAAGGGATGGGGCAGAATATTATATTACCCTTCGCTTATGTAAGCCTTTTTTTGATGTTGATTACGGCCTTTTTGCTTCCCGGGGGAAATAAAAAATACATAAGTGATGATGAATGTCCAAGCGGGTCACCGATAAAGGTACTACTTCAAAATAATGATTTTGTGTGGTTTTTGGTTATTGTGGGACTCATTCAGGCAAGTCACGGCGTGTATTATTCCATGGGAAGTATTTATTGGCAGGAGCATGGCTTTGAAGAAGATGTTATTGGTCTTCTATGGGCTGTTGGTGTAATTGCAGAAATTATTTTTTTTATATACTGCGGTAATATTATAAAGAAATTTCCAGTCTTGTTAATATTTGCCCTGATCGGCTTTTTGGGTGCAATTCGTTGGTTCGTCTTTTCTGTAACCCTGTCACTGCCAATAATTATTTTTAGCCAGATAATCCATGCTCTTACTTTTGGTGCCAGTCATCTCGTCGCCATTCAGTATATAGGTCATAATATCTCCAAAGAGTATGCGGGTACGGCGCAAAGTCTTTATTCTTCATTGCCACTTGGTATTGTGATGGGGATGTCAACTTATCTGGGGGGGATTCTTTATGAGTATGAATCAGGCAGAGCCTATATAGCAATGTCAGCAATGTGTTTTATTGCTTTTTTAATTTCCCTGATACGCATTCGTCGCCAAAAATAAGCCTTTAATCGCAAATAGAAAATAATTTGACAGGTTTTTCCAATCTGCTTCGTAATATGAGTATGTGATTTGTGGGAATGGGATCAGATTTGGAGATCAAAATGTATAAATCAATTTATGTAGTATCAAGTATCGTAGCGTTAACTTTTGGCAGTTCTGCCCTAGCCCAGCAAAGGGGTATGCCAGAAATGGATACCGATGGTAACGGTACAATTGAAAAATCGGAATTTACAGCAATGCTTGAAAAGCGGTTCGCTGAAACAGACACAAATGGCGGTGGTATAAGTATGGAAGAATACACTGCTAAGGCAGAAGCAGACCGTGCAGAAAGGCAAGCACGCAGGGAAGCACGTCGTGCAGAAAGAGAAGGAACCCGCGAAGAGCGCCAAGCCGCCCGTGCTGAAAGAAATGCTGAACGTCTAAAAGCAAGATTTGACCGTATGGATGCGGATGGCAATGGTACTATAAGTCAGGAAGAATATGCAGCTGCTGGCAATGCCATGTTTGATCGTATGGACCGTAACGATGACGGTATTTTGAATGATCGTCGTGGCCGGGGTGAGCGCCGCGGGCGCGATAATCGCGACCAAAATTAAATCATATCTAATGTCCCGTGCGTTTAGGAATTAACCCCATAGATTTTTAAACGTATGCACTGAAGGCGGAAACTTGTTTCCGCCTTTTTTTTGCTTAAATTTCCATATATTTGTTTATCTGCTTGCACAGTGTGGCATGGCGTCTTATTTTGCGGATAATTTATAACATCGGAGAGCAACAAATGTTTGGCGGATCAATACCGGCGCTTATTACCCCTTTTTCAAATCGAGAATTTGATGAAAACGCTTTTCGAAAATTTGTGAACTGGCAAATAGAACAGGGGTCAACCGGTGTGGTTCCTTGCGGGACGACAGGTGAATCCCCTACACTTAATCATGATGAACACAGAAGAGTGACGGAAGTCTGTATTGATGAAGTAAGCGGAAGGGTGCCTGTAATTGCCGGTTGTGGTTCCAATTCAACGCGAGAAGCCATCGGATTAACCAAGCATGCTGAAGAAGCCGGTGCCGACGCAGCTCTGATTGTAACACCCTACTATAACAAACCTTCCCAAGAAGGAATGTTTCAGCATTTCAAAGCGATTAACGATGCAACAAATATTCCGATAATCATTTATAACATACCGGGGCGAAGTGTTGTCGATATGACAATTGAAACCATGGCCAGATGTTACCGTGAACTGGAAAATGTCGTTGGGCTTAAGGATGCTACCGGTAATCTTGCGCGTGTACCTTTACAGCGGGTGGCCTGTGGTGCGGACTTTATTCAGCTTTCAGGTGAAGATCAGACAGCTCTAGCGTTTAATATTCACGGTGGTGTGGGTTGTATTTCAGTGACAGCAAATATTGCACCGAAGTTGGTTTCTGAATTTCAAAAAGCTTCACTGTCAGGAGATCATGAAAAAGCCCTTGAAATACAGGATAAATTAACTGACCTTCATGATGTGATGTTTATTGAGCCAAGTCCGGGTCCTGTAAAATATGCAGCATCACTGCTAGGGATATGTGAACCGGATATGAGATTACCTTTAGTGCCAATAACAGAACAGACGAAAGAAAAGGTAAGGGC
>JAUILB010000241.1 GCA_030432815.1 Alphaproteobacteria bacterium
GCCACAGCTGAAGTCGTTAAAGAACGGGATTTAAGCAAAGTCGGCCTTCTTGGGACTGGCTTTACCATGGAACGGGAATTTTATAAGGGTCGTCTGAAAAATAACCACGGTATAGATGTTATCACACCGGACGACGCCGACCGTAAAATAGTTCATGATATTATTTATAATGAACTGTGCCTTGGTGATATTAGGGAGCCATCAAAACAGGAATATATCAGGATTATCGAAAAACTTGCCCGGGATGGGGCAGAGGCAGTGATACTGGGTTGTACGGAAATAACCCTGCTTGTGGGGCCGGATGATACGCAAGTCCCGCTGCTTGATACTACAGCAATCCATGCACAGAAGGCGGTGGAACGGGCGGTTGGTTAGGCTACTCCGCTCTATCTATCGTGGCGAGGATATCATCAATTTCCGGACGTTCGCGGTAATTACTGCCAAAGGTGCCGTCTTCTTTTTCAATATAAAGTTTTGATTTAATTGTGCCATCAGGGTCAATGATGAAGACAAGTGGATGCGGGTAACCATAAAGGGGGTTACGTTCGGAAATGCTGTCCGCGTTAAGTACACCAAAGGCATTAATTACCACATTTTCCACATCAGACAGGATCGGCATGGTAAAATTATTTTTATCGTAAAATTCTTTCTGAATTTTGGGACTGTCGTAACTTAGAAAAATTGGGTTTATACCGCGATTACGGAATTCCTGCGCCCTACCGTTTACTTCAATGGCCTGCCGCTGACAATAAGGGCACCAGTCAAAGGAACGCACGAAGAACAACGCAAGCCCATTTACTCCTTTAAGGTCATCAAAATTTTCAATTTTACCGGTCGTTGTCATGAGTGAAAGGTCATGCGGTATTTTAGTACCCGTTGCCGGGCCCAGTTCCTGTGCGTTTGTGGTACCCGCAAATAATGAAATGGCGCATAGAACGAATAATTTTTTAAGCAGCATCAAATGACCTTTCAAATAATTGATGAGTTTTCTAAATATTAACAGCCAAACAGATAATGACCAGTAACAGTGCCTGTTTTATTTTCACAATATTGTGATTTTTAGCGCCGCGTGGGTGGCGGCGCCAAAATGATTTGATCAGTTTAGGTGCATGTTGAAAAATTCAACTGTACGGTCCCATGAAAGCTGCGCCATATCCTTTACAAAGCGGCCTGTGCTGTCATTGTGAAAACCGTGCATTGTTCCCGGATAAATATGAATTGTATAAGGAACATTATTGGCTTTCAGGATTTCTTCATATGGGCCCCAGGCAGTGTTTACCCGTTCATCGTCTTCAGCAAGCTGCCCCATAATCGGGCAGCGGACATTGCCGACAATTTCCGTTGCCGCTGGTGTGCCATAATATGGAACTGCTGCATCAATAACATCCGGAATTGCAGCTGCAAGATAATTACTGATATAACCACCAAAGCAAAAACCAACGACACCGGTTTTGCCACTTGAAAGCGCATGCGCGTTAAGGAATTTGGCGGCGGCGACGAAATCCTGCTCAATTTTTGAACGGTCAAGGCTGCTTTGCATGGAGCGGCCCTCATCATCATTGCCAGGATAGCCGCCAAGCGGGTGAAGGGCATCAGGTGCAAGCGCAACGAAGCCTGCCTTGGCAAAGCGGCGCGCAACATCCTTCACATAAGGGTTAAGGCCCCGGTTTTCATGAACTACGAGCACTGTTGGCGCTGTCTGGCCTTCAGTAAGGCTGGTTGGCTGAACCATATAGCCGCGACCTTCACCATGACCATCGGGCGAGGGGAATGTGACGTAGGTTGCTTTAATATCTTCATCATTGAAGTTTACCTGCTGTGCTTTTGCATAGTCGGGGATCAGTGCGCTGGTTAGTATGGCCATGGTTAAGCCCCCAACAGCGATTGTTTTAAGACGGTCCATAAATTCACGGCGATCCATCATGCCGTGGGCGTAACTGTCGTACCAGTCAAATGCTTCTCTTGGAATTTCTATTTTTGTTTGAATATTCATATTCTACCCTTTCTTCTGTGAGCCATAATTTTTTTTATTCTTACTTCCACCATGCTAAACAGTACCTGAACATGCGAAAATTGCAAAGTCAAGAATTTGTGAATGTAGGTAAGCTTGCTTAAATCAATTGACCTAGTTGCCCATTTGATTAAAGTCTCGCATATATTTCGGTTAATTTGGAAATAGGAACTCAAAATGTTTAAATATGCAATCACCCGTAAACCAGGCAGGTCAATGGTGGCAGGATTATCCGAAGCGGAACTCGGGCTGCCGGATTATGAAAATGCTCTTTTACAACACCAGGATTATGTAAACGCTTTAAAGGAATGCGGCCTTTCTGTTACGGAACTTGATGCGGTGGAAGAATATCCGGATAGCTGTTTTGTGGAAGACGTGGCGTTAATGACGCCGCACTGCGCCATTTTGACTAATCCTGGGGCCGAAAGCCGCCGTGGGGAGGTCGGGCATATCGAAAATGCCGTTCGTGCACATTATGATGTTGTGGAACGTATTAAGTCCCCGGGATATGTGGAAGCCGGAGATATCATGATGGTGGGGGATCATTATTATATTGGTCTTTCTGAGCGAACTAATCAGGAAGGAGCACGACAAATGATCGCAATCCTTGAAGAATACGACATGAGCGGTTCTGTTGTTGAAATGTCCGAAATGCTACATTTAAAAACCGGACTTGGTTATCTTGAAGATAATAATCTTGTGGCATGTGGTGAATTTCTGACGAAACCTGAATTTCAGAAATACAATCTGATAGAAATTGATCAGGCGGATAGTTATTCAGCAAATAGTGTATGGATCAATGGCACTGTTTTGGTACCAAAAGGGTTTCAAAATACGGTCAAATCTATTGAAAAGCTTGGTTACAAGGTCCGTGAGGTTGATGTTTCAGAATATCAGAAACTTGATGGTGGTTTAAGCTGCCTTTCTCTCAGATTCTGAATTGGTGAGTCTTTTCAAAACATTATCAAATTATCTTAATATTTTAGATTCAGTGTAATTTTGATCAATCTTTGGATTACGCTAAGTATAAATAAATAAAAAGAGAATCTGTACTTGCTACGCGAATCGGCCTGTGTTACATCGTTCATGTTAATGAGTGATTAGCTGAGGACATCATGCATAAAGTAAGTATTTATATATTGTTTTTTATCGGGCTGATTTTTAATTCAACGGCCCATGCAGCAATAGTTTCCTATGATTTTGTGGCGGAGCTGTCAGGGTCGAGTGGAACACCGTCGGGAGGTTCCATTGTCGATATTGCGGATGACTTTCTGGCTATAACGGGTGTTATTTCGTTTGATACTGATGGCACGCTGGATTCTTCAGCGCCCAATTACCAATCCTATAATACCGGAACAATTGTTATTGATCAGTTTGCTATACCGTCATTGTTTCAGTATTCATATACACAGAATAATGCGGGACAAAATTTTGGTATCGTTTATCAAGGAATAGGCGGCCCTACCACGCTTTTCCATCTTCAGGATTCAAGCGATGGTTTATATTCCGGTCTTGATTTGCCGCTTGCGCTTTTTCTAACAAGCCCGGTTGCGGAATTTGTATTTTCAGAAGGACTTCTTAATACAGATCCATCCGTCACATTTAACATCACGTCGTTTGGTTCTGACACGGTTGTTCCGTTGCCGGGTACACTTCCAATGATGCTGGGGGCAATAGCCGGTTTTGCTTTTTTCAGACGCAAAAGTCTGCAAAAAATAAGCTAGTCATCAGCAACCAGTTTTCCGTAAGAGGCAATATCCATATCAATGATATCGATGGTCAGGCTTTTTGTGCGCCCGATATGCGGAGAAATAGTATTCATTAAATGATCACTAAGTTCTTTTTTCTGCTGCGCTGTACGACCAGATAAAATTTTAAGATCAATATGGATATAATCATTCCGGCTTTGACCGGATTTATAAATGTCATACCCGATGGCACGTGCCTTGATTGACGCGCGGTCAAAAAGACCGGCACTTTCAACCGCACCAAACGCGACGTCAAGAAGGGATTTTATATTGATGTCCTGTTCGACATCGCGTGTGTAGCTAATAATACAGTGTGGCATTTACATACGACCTTCACGGATTTTGATGCCTTCAACGGCGCCAACAACCATGCGGTTCACCGCATTTAAGCCAATATTATCCGGATCACGTGCCGGAATGGATGCAAATCCTATTGCTGCTGCTTTTGGGTATTTCTGGAATATTTCCTTAAACAGTGCGGCAAGCTCGTAACTTGTCGGGCCGTTCGGTGTGGGATAATTGTGATATGGCATTTCGGATGCATCCAGAATATCAAGATCAATATGAACATAGATTTTATCGGATACCTTGCTTAATGCATCCATCTGATCATACACATTCTGGGTTAAATTACGGATATCATCGACAGAAATATTTTCAATACGGTTTACATCCAGCAGGTGTTGTTCAAGCGGATCAACATCACGAAGGCCCGCCGTTACAATATGACTGGATGGCAAGGGTGGTTCTACCTTGCTATCACGGCGAATTTGATGAAGCGCAAGGCCATTGGCAATAGCAAGCGGCATACCACCGAGCGATCCTGAACGCGTTGTTTCCGGGGTGTTATAATCTGCATGGGCATCCAGCCACAAAATGCTTACAGACGATGTGTCAGTGGATGTTAAGGATTGCTGTAACCCCCCCAGCATACCAAGTGCCGAAGGACAACTGGCAAGAAAACCGACAGTGAAATAAC
>JAUILB010000242.1 GCA_030432815.1 Alphaproteobacteria bacterium
CAATCCGGTAAAGTGGTGGCTGTGCTAAAAATAAATGGCCGCCTTTGATCAGTTCCGGCATTTCCTGATAAAACATGGTGATCAGCAGCGTGGCGATATGTGCACCGTCCACATCCGCATCGGTCATGATGATGACCCGTTCATAACGCAGGTCTTCTTCCCTGTATTTATCACCGTGGCCGCAGCCAAGGGCCTGATTAATATCGGAAATTTCCTGATTGGCACGGATCTTATCTCGTGTGGCGCTTGCCACGTTAAGTATTTTACCGCGGATCGGCAGGATCGCTTGCGTTTTCCGGTCGCGTGCCTGTTTGGCGGAACCGCCGGCGCTGTCTCCTTCAACGATATATATTTCGGTGCCTTCCGCATCACCGTTTGAACAATCCGCAAGCTTGCCCGGCAGGCGCAGTTTGCGTTTGTTTGTGGCTGTGACCCGTTTTACTTCTTTTTCAGCGCGGCGACGCAACCGTTCTTCCATACGTTCCAGTGCCCAGCCCAGAAGATCATTTGCCATGGCGGGGGAGGCCGTGAGCCAGTGATCAAAATGATCACGAAGGGCGTTTTCTGTGAGGCGCTGTGCTTCCGGATTGGTCAGCTTGTCTTTGGTTTGTCCCTGAAACTGCGGGTTTTTGATAAAGAGCGATATGAGCACGCAAGCGCCATTGAAAATATCATCGCCGGTAAGTGATGCTGCTTTTTTATTGCCCACAAGTTCGCCGTAGGCCTTTATCCCCTTTAACAAAGCTGAACGAACGCCACTTTCATGGGTGCCACCCTGTGGGGTCGGGACGGTGTTTGTGTAGGATGATATGCTGCCATCGCCATATTCCGGCCAGGTAATGGCCCATTCGAGTTGCCCGGCTTCATCCGCTAGCGGGACTTTTCCGTGGAAATTTTCGTTCGTAACCAGGCTGCGCCCATCGGTCAGCAGGGTCAGGTAATCATTAAGGCCACCCGGAAAATGCAATGTTTCCTTTTCCGGGATGGTATCTTTTTCTTTTTCCGGGATAAGGGACGGGTCGCACTGCCATCTGATTTCAATCCCTTTAAACAGGTAAGCTTTGGATCGTGCCAGTTTATAAAGGATTGATGGTTTGAAATCTGTTTTTCCTACACCGAATATTTCATGATCCGGCAGAAACGTTACTTTAGTCCCGCGCCTGTTGGGGGTAGGGCCAAGATTTGTGATTTTTGTTTGTGGCTTGCCGCGGGCAAAGCTTTGGGTCCAGACCTGTTTGTCGCGTGCCACTTCCACGTCTGTCCATTCGGAAAGTGCATTTACAACAGAAATACCAACACCATGAAGACCGCCCGATGTTTCATAAACCTTGTCATTAAACTTACCCCCGGAATGGAGGGTTGTGAAAATCACTTCAAGGGCTGATTTATCTCTATGTTTTGGATGTGGATCAACCGGAATGCCACGACCGTTATCGGACACGGTGCATGATCCATCGCCGTTTAATGTAATTTCGATGCGATTGGCATGACCGGCAACGGCTTCATCCATACTGTTGTCAAGCACTTCGGCAACAAGGTGGTGAAGCGCCCGTTCATCGGTGCCGCCCACATACATGCCGGGACGAAGACGAACAGGCTCCAGCCCTTCTAAAACTTCAATATCTTTTGCGGAATAATCGGCCGTCGCGGCGGCCGTCTCAAACAAGTCTGTCATATTCGGTATTTTTGCTTCTTAAACAACTATTAATCTATTTTCATACACTATAGAGTATGTTAACAAATCTCAACAGCTAGATAGTGTATTATTTAGTTTTTCTGGCCTAAAAATAATAAAAGCAAAAAAACGGATAATAATTCACGCAAATGACAAATCCATCACATTCAAAGCATGGCCGTATGAGCCCGGTTTTCAGGTATCTTGTTTTATGTTTTTATTCGCTCCTGATAGGGTTTTGTGGTATGGCACTTTGGCTTAAATGGGATCACAATATATACCAGAAATCACTGCGCGAATATTCATCGCACATTTATGAAGAAGGATTTGATGCCGTATCCGTTACGGCACCTTTACCGCGGTCAGACCGTAAGGAAAGCTTTCTAAGCAGGCTCGCCAGAAGAACAACACCCCCACCGGTCATAGTTACGCAGCAGGAACGAATGCCTGATGGTAATCAAACATGGCAAAGGTTTGCTGCTACACCGGTTTTTGTTCCCGAAGGAAACGCAACGGTAGTTTTGGTTATTGATGATCTGGGTATTGTAAAAAAGACAACGAAGGAAATGATTGATATGGACGCACCACTAACGCTTTCGTTCCTTCCTTATGCATCAGGGATCAGCGCGCAGGTAGAGCAGGCTTATAGTAAAGGGCATGACATTCTTGTTCATATACCAATGGAACCGAAGGGAAGTGCAGACCCTGGCCCCCATGCTCTTATGTCATCGGAAAGCGAGAGCGAAAGGATGCAGGATATAGAGTATAATTTAAACCAGTTCTCAAATTATATTGGTATCAATAACCACATGGGCAGCGAATTTACCGAAGATAACGAAGCAGTTGAGCAGCTTTTAAACGTTATTAAGGAAAAAGAGCTTATGGTGCTGGATAGTAAGACCACCCCCAATAGCAGGCTTGAAGCGATCGCCCGTGAAAAAACAATTCCGGTCGTTAATCGTGATGTGTTTCTGGATAACGTGCGTGAAAAAGGGTATATCCTTGGTCAACTTGCCAAACTTGAAAGTGCGGCCAAAAAAAATGGTTCTGCGATTGCTATTGGTCACCCATATCCACAGACGGTGCAGGCACTCAAAGAATGGATACCAACCCTGAAAGAAAAGGGGATAACCATAGTTCCTATATCACAAAGGGTGGCTCCATTTGGTCAGTCAAATCAAATGGCGCGTAAATAATAAATCTTTACTAAAAAGGAATTTACCGTTTAATATTATTGCTTAGCATAATGAGAACAAAATGAGGAGGGATACCATGGATTTTGCGACTGCTGTTAAAAAATGCTTTAAGGACTTTATAAACCCAAATGGCCGTGCAAGCCGGTCTGAATTTTGGTGGTTTACATTATTTAATTTCATTTGCAATTTTGTATTGGGAATTATTAGCATAGGTAGCTTATCTATCCTCTTTTCAATTGTGATTTTTCTACCGGGATTAATGGTTACGATAAGAAGACACCATGACGGAAACAGAAGTGGATGGTGGACTCTGTTATTATTTATTCCATTGATCGGTTTGCTGGTTCACATTTATTGGTTCATTCAGCCTGGGACAGTTGGACCAAACGAATATGGTGAAGATCCATTGAGCGTAAGCGCTTAGAAAAATTTAGTAGCTAACGTTTTATTTTTTAACGCTGTGGCCGCCAAATTGGTTCCGCAGGGCGGAGACAACCTGTCCGGTATAGCTCGGGTTGCCTTGGCTATCTTCACGAAACTTAAGTGATTCTTCGATCACCGGGACGGGGATGCCGGCTTTTCTGGCTTCTTCAACGGTCCAGAGCCCTTCACCGCTATGGGAAACTTCACCGGATATGGCATCAAGATTTACACCTTCTTCCGCGTAAGCTTTACCAAGCCAGCCAACCAGACGGCTTTCAATCACACTGCCGGTATTATAGATGCGGGCAACTTCGTTAAGATCCAGATCAAAATCGCTTTTCTTAAGGATTTCCATACCTTCGCCGATTGCCTGCATCATGCCGTATTCAATGCCGTTATGAACCATTTTAACGAAATGTCCGGCCCCTGTTGCTCCCATATAGGCATAACCGTTTTCGATGCTTAGGTCTTTAAAAAGCTGTTCATATTTTTCAAACTTGTCCCGTGCGCCGCCGATCATCATGCAGGCACCATTGCGGGCACCGCTTGGCCCGCCACTGGTTCCCACATCCATAAAATCAATCCCTCTGGCGGCAAGCTCTTCGCCTCGGCGCATGGTTTCCCTGAAATTGGAATTGCCGCCGTCCATAATCACATCACCGGCTTTGAGTATTGATGACAGGTTTTTAAGTACGCTATCGACTATATTGTGCGGTACCATAAGCCAGATAAATTTATCATCGGGAAGTTTTTGATATAAATCTTCAAGACTGTCCACGACTTCGGCACCGGCCGCACGGGCTTCGTTCTTGGCGCCTTCGCTGGGGTCGGTTGCAACAACGTTATGTCCTTTTTCAAGGAGTAGTTTCACCATTCCCAGGCCCATTTTACCAAGACCGATATATCCGATTTTCATTTCATGTCCTTACTATTGAATTTGTTTGTCCTGGTCGGCAAATTGAACCGCTTCCTTAGCCGCCCGGACCAGGGCGCGTGCCTTTGCTTCACATTCGGCATATTCGGATTGCCATGTACTGTCAGCGACGACACCGGCACCTGCCTGAACATACATGGTGCCATCCTTAACAATAGCCGTGCGCAGAACGATACAAGTATCCATGCTGCCATCTGCTGACAAGTAGCCGACCGCACCGGCATATATACCACGTTTTTCTTTTTCCAGTTCGTCGATGATTTCCATCGCGCGTACCTTTGGCGCACCGCTTACCGTTCCGGCGGGAAAGCCCGCGGCTAGTGCTTTCAAGGCGTCATATTCAGGGGCAATTTCACCGCGTACGTTTGATACAATATGCATAACATGGGAATAATATTCAATGGTCATGCGGGCGGTAACTTCTACGGTTCCCACTTTTGATACACGTCCTACATCATTACGTCCAAGATCCAGCAACATTAAATGCTCGGCGCATTCTTTTGGATCCG
>JAUILB010000243.1 GCA_030432815.1 Alphaproteobacteria bacterium
TGCTCATTTTTATTGTGATGTTTTTTTTAATTAGATGATTTATTCCTTGCGACTTCCATATTGTGTTCTAAGACCGATTTGATATTGGAAGAACCAGGGGCATTATCAAGTGCCATTCCATAATCGTTTAAGGCAGCAGAATAATTACCCATTCTAAGATTGGCAGTTCCGCGGCTGTTATAAGCCATCCATCTTTTTGGGCTATCTTTAATTGCTTCATCACAAGCTGCAATAGCTTCTTGATGATTTTGCTGCGCGGAAAGTGCAATACATAACGCATTATAAGCATCATATCTTAATGAAGATGTTTTACCGGATCGGCTTTCACGCTCAATTGATGCAATGTTTCTTTTGGCCTGATTAACGGCCCTGTCCACTTTTCCTTCATTAAGCAGTCGGCGAATTGTTTCTAGTGAAGTGTCTGCCGGCATCTGTATATTTGAGCCAGCTACGGCACCTGTCCATGGTTCTACAGCGGTTTGTGCATTAGCCAAAGAGGCTGATCCCACAATCAAAGCAGCACTTATAGCTAAAACTTTTGTCATTTTATACTTTTTAAAGTATCTCATTTTAA
The DNA here is from genome assembly GCA_030432815.1 of Alphaproteobacteria bacterium. Taxonomy (GTDB): domain Bacteria; phylum Pseudomonadota; class Alphaproteobacteria; order Sphingomonadales; family Emcibacteraceae; genus Pseudemcibacter. The sequence continues at coordinate 575 of JAUILB010000243.1, forward strand.
TAATCCTCATATTTAAATCCTGATCGAAGATTTATTAATCTTTGTGCTCAGGAACAGTCCATTCATATTCCGTTCTATACCTTTATAAATGGTGAAGGTACGCACGATAGTCAATTCACAATGGTTACCAAATTGATCACATTAATGTTATTTACATTATATAAATATATCTTTATATATTTGTTTATAGAAATTGATTTTCGAAAGCAGGTAAGTAAATGGATATTACATTAGATAATATTTTGTTGGCTCTTAAAGCAGCTGGGGAAGAAACCAGATTGCGCATATTAGCACTGTTTAAAAGTGGAGAATTAACAGTGACAGAACTTGTAACGGTTTTAAGGCAAAGTCAGCCACGTATTTCAAGACATTTACGATTATTATGTGAAGCCGGCCTTCTGGAACGTCACCGTGAAGGAACCTGGATATTTTACCGTTTGGCAGAAAGAGGAAATAAGGCAAAATTTGTAAAATCAATTATGGAATATATCCCTTACTCTGATCAAATGCTCCAGCATGATCAGGAAAGGCTTCTTGAAGTTCGAAAAGATAGGGAAAGAAAAGCGGCCAAATATTTCCAGGATAATGCAGCCAACTGGGATAAAATCAGATCGCTCTATGTACCTGAAAAGCAGGTCGAAAATTATCTGTTGGATATAACAAACGATATCAAAATTAAGGATTTGCTTGACGTTGGTACGGGTACCGGACGAATGCTGGAATTATTTAGTAAGCGTGCCAACCATGGTATAGGAATTGATTTAAGCAGGGAAATGCTGGCGATTGCAAGGTCACATCTGGAAAAATTGGATATTTCCCATATGCAGGTTCGTCAAGGGGATATGTATGACCTGGCTTTAAAAGATGAAAGTATGGATTTGGTGATTTTTCATCAGGTGCTGCATTTTGCTGATGATCCGCTAGCGGCGATCAGGGAAACGGCAAGAATATTACGCAAGAATGGCCGGGTTTTGATTATCGATTTTTTGCCACATCAAATGGAAAAATTAAGAGAAGAATATGCCCATAGAAGGCTTGGTTTTTCGATAGATGAAGTAAATGACTGGTGCGAAATAACAGGGTTAAAAATTATTTCCAGTGAGATAATGCGAGGCAGCGAGCTCGACATTGCCATCTGGAGCGCATCAAAAGAATAACGTTAGAAGAAATAGTATGAATAATAAAATTACTCAGGATTTACTTAAACCCAGTCTTTTTGCAGAACATGCGGAGGATATAAAAGTTTCTTTTGAATTTTTTCCACCAAAAACGGAAAAAATGGAAGAAACGCTATGGCAGTCAATACGAAAGCTGGAAGTATTAAAGCCGGAAATGGTGTCTGTAACATATGGGGCAGGGGGTGGAACCCGTGAAAGAACCCATAATACTGTATCGCGTATTTTAAAGCGTACTGACATGATCCCTGCAGCTCATTTAACATGCGTTGCCGCAACCAGGGAAGAAGTGGATGAAGTCGCGCGCGCCTATTGGAATGAGGGTGTTCGGCATATTGTAGCTTTGCGTGGTGACATGCCGACTATTGGTCAGTCTTACCGACCTCACGTTAACGGCTATAGCAATGCGGCTGAGCTTGTAGAAGGATTAAAGAAAATAGGTGATTTTGATATTTCAGTGGCGGCATATCCTGAAAAACACCCGGATAGTCCAACCGTTGAAGCTGATATTGATAACTTGAAGCGAAAAATTGATGCGGGTGCCAATCGGGCGATTACGCAATATTTCTTCGATGTGGATATCTATTTCCGGTTTATGGATAAAGTGTTAGCCGCGGGGATTGATGTACCGATTGTACCCGGTATTATGCCTGTCACCAATTTTAAAATGGCCAAAAATTTTTCTGAAAGATGTGGCACTTCAGTACCAAAATGGCTGGAAAATTTGTTTGAAGGTCTGGATGAAAATCCCGATCTGCGACGCCATGTGGCGTCGATGGTAACAGCAGAGCAATGTTTAAGGCTTTATAGTGGTGGTGTAAAAAATTACCATTTTTATACCCTTAACCGCGCAGAACTTACATTTACGATTTGTCATATTCTTGGCATTCGTCCTCAAAGGAAGCAATCATGACCAGCAGGGCAGAACAGTTAAAAGAAGCACTTGAAAACCGAATTTTAGTTCTTGATGGTGCGATGGGAACCATGATTCAGGCACTTAAGTTCACAGAAGCAGACTTCCGCGGTGAGCAGTTCAAACATCTGAATAATGAAATTAAGGGTAATAATGATATTCTGGCAATCACGCAGCCAGAAGCCATCCGCGACATTCACAAGGAATATCTAGCGGCTGGTGCTGATATCATTGAAACCAACAGTTTTAGTGCTACTGCAACCTCACAGGCCGATTATCATATGGAAGATGTTGTTTATGACCTTAATCTGGCCTGTGCGAAAGTGGCAAGGCAGGCCGCCGATGAGTATACGGCACTTACACCTGAAAAGCCGCGCTTTGTAGCCGGAGTCCTTGGACCGACAACAAGAACGGCGTCTATCTCGCCCGATGTCAATGATCCGGCGTTTCGCAATGTATCTTTTGATGAACTTGAAAAATCATATGAAGATGCAACGCGCGGTCTAATTGATGGCGGGGTAGATATCATCCTGATCGAAACAATTACGGATACGCTTAATGCTAAGGCGGCAATATTTGCGGTTGAAACCGTATTTGAGGAAAAAGGTGTCAAACTTCCGATTATGATTTCCGGAACAATTACAGATGCGTCGGGCCGCACATTATCAGGTCAAACAGCTGAAGCATTCTGGTATAGTGTACGTCATGCAAACCCAATTAGTATAGGGTTTAACTGTGCGCTGGGCGCGAAGGAATTACGCCAGCATATAGCATCGCTTTCAAAAATAGCTGACGTTGCGGTTTCATCACACCCCAATGCGGGACTTCCCAATGAAATGGGGGAATATGACCAAACACCCGCAGAAATGACAGAACATATCCGTGAATGGGCCAAGAGCGGGATTCTTAATATTGTGGGGGGATGCTGCGGCACAACACCAACGCATATTAAAGCAATATCTGAAGCGATTGAAGGCTTGCCACCAAGGAAGATCCCGTCATTTGAACCACATATGCGCCTGAGCGGCCTCGAACCCTTTAAGGTGATATAACATGACAAAAAGACAAGGTATATTTATCAATGTTGGTGAACGCACCAACGTAACCGGTTCAGCCAAGTTTAAAAAACTTATTTTGAATAATGAGTTTGATGAAGCACTTGATGTTGCCAGGCAGCAGGTTGAAGCAGGCGCACAAATTATTGATATAAACATGGATGAAGCAATGCTGGACTCAGAAGCCGCTATGGTCAAATTTCTGAATCTGATTGCATCCGAACCTGACATTTCCCGTGTTCCGATTATGGTTGACAGTTCTAAATGGTCAGTGATTGAGGCGGGCCTTAAATGTGTGCAAGGCAAGGCTGTCGTAAACAGTATTTCACTGAAAGAAGGTGAAGAACAGTTCATAGAACAAGCCAAATTGATTAAAAAATATGGCGCTGCCACTGTTGTTATGGCCTTTGATAAAGAAGGACAGGCAGACACACTTGACCGTAAGTATGAAATTTGTGAACGGTCATATAAAATCCTGACCGAGAAAGTGGGTTTCCCTGCGGAAGATATCATTTTTGATCCCAATATTTTTGCTGTGGCAACAGGGATCGAAGAGCACAATAATTATGGTGTCGACTTCATTGAGGCAACAAGGAAGATCACAGATAATCTGCCTTACTGTCATGTTTCGGGCGGTGTCAGTAATGTGTCCTTTTCGTTTCGTGGTAATAACCCGGTTCGTGAGGCTATGCACAGTGTATTTTTATATCATGCCATTCAGGCGGGAATGGATATGGGTATTGTAAATGCTGGCATGATGACGGTTTATTCAGAAATTCCTGATGAACTTCGTGAACGTGTGGAGGATGTAATCTTAAACCGCCGTGATGACGCAACAGACCGGCTTCTTGAAATTGCAGATAAATATAAGGGTGTAAAGGGTGAAGTTAAGAAAGAAGATCTTGAATGGCGAAAAGCACCCGTTAAAGAACGCCTTACTCATGCCTTGGTGAAAGGGATTACTTCTCACATCGAAGAAGATACCGAAGAAGCGCGTCAAAAGGCGGAT
>JAUILB010000244.1 GCA_030432815.1 Alphaproteobacteria bacterium
AACGATTTCGTCGTAGCGTCCGAAACGTTTTGATTGATGCGCTTCTTCGTCCCAGTTAAGACCAAGCCAGGTTAAATCTTCACGAATGCCATCTTCATATTCCTGTGTGGAACGGTCTTTATCCGTATCATCAATCCTGAGCATGAACACACCACCCATTTTACGGGCAAAAAGCCAGTTTGAAATAGCTGTTCTGACATTTCCCACATGAAGAAGCCCTGTCGGGCTAGGGGCAAATCTTACTTTTACAGACATCTTTTTATCCTAATTGTCTTTTTTGTCTCTGTATCCGTTGGTAATCGGATAGCGACGGTCACGGCCAAAATTACGCGCCGTTATTTTTGCGCCGGGTGCTGCCTGCCGCCTTTTATACTCAGCGATATAAAGGAGATGCTGAATGCGTGCAACAGTTTCTTGTTTATGGCCGCGCTTAATAATATCCCGCGTCGGCATTTCCCCTTCGATCAGACATTCCAGAATATCATCAAGTTCGGGATATGGCGGAAGGCTGTCTTCATCTTTCTGATCGGGGCGAAGTTCGGCGGTCGGCGGTTTATCGATGATATTTACCGGCATAATCTGCCCGCGTGGGCCAAGACCGCCATCAGGATGATTTTCATTGCGCCAGCGACAAAGCGCAAAGACATCCATTTTATAAACATCCTTGAGCGCGTTATAACCACCACACATATCACCGTAAATGGTTGCGTACCCTACTGACATCTCAGATTTATTACCGGTGGTCAGCACCATTTTACCGAATTTGTTACTAAGGGCCATCAGGATAATACCGCGAATGCGTGACTGCATATTTTCTTCGGTTGTATCGGGCTGCGTTCCTGCAAAACTGCCCGCCATTAATTTGTCATACGCCAAAACCGCATCTGTTATTGGTATATTATCAATACCGCATCCCATCATGGCGGCGGCATCCGCTGCATCAATCAGGCTTTCTTCTGATGTATATTTTGATGGCATCATCACAAGATGCACGCGATCCGCACCAAGGGCATCAACGGCAACAATCGCGCTAAGGGCGCTATCCACTCCCCCGGACATACCGATCACCACACCGGGAAAACGATTTTTATTCACATAATCACGGGTCGCGATCATGATCGCCTGATAAATGTCGCTAAGGCGGTTATTTTTTTCCGCTACTTCCCCACTTACACAACTCCATTTACCATTTTTTTCTTTATTCCAATGGGTTATGGTCGTTTCTTCAACAAATGATTTTTGACGAAGCATGAATTTACCATCCGCATTTATGACAAACCCTTCCCCATCAAAAACAAGTTCATCCTGCCCGCCAACCTGATTTACATAGATAAGCGGCAGGCCACTTTCCTTAACCCGGCTGCGGGCATGGTTATAACGTACGTCAGCCTTTTCAGTTTCAAATGGGGACCCGTTCAGTGAAATCAGAATTTCACTATGTTTATTGGTTAAATGTTCTGTAACAGCGGGAAACCACATGTCTTCGCATACCATCACACCAAGCTTAACACCTTTAAAGTTGATTGGTTCCGGTAACGGCCCTGCTTCAAACAGCCTAATTTCATCAAACACACCATAATTGGGAAGTTCCCTTTTATGACGGATGGCGGCAATGGTGCCATTTGCAAGTAATAATGCGCTGTTATAAAGCTTGCCACCTTCAACCCACAGGCTGCCGATCAACATGGCTGGGCCACCGTCTTTGGTTACGGAGGCAAGCTCAACGGCTTTATCCATGGCGTCACGTTGAAAAGCGGGTTTTAAAACGAGATCTTCCGGGGGATAACCAACCAAAACCAATTCACTGAAAACAATTAGATCAACATCAGCGTATTCGTCACGCACCGCAAGGATACGTGCGGCGTTCCCCTCAATATCCCCGACTGTGGGATTTGTGGTCGCGATGGCGATCTTGAGTGCACTGGTCATCTGGCATAGTAACCCTTCTTACTCGGATGCACTTGCTTGTTTGAGCTCCCTGGCCCGCTCATCCCGCTCTTCTTTTAGCCCTTCCGCAATCAAAAAGGCCAGTTCAAGGCTTTGACTTGCGTTCAGACGCGGATCACAATGCGTGCGGTAACGATCAGCAAGTTTTTCTTCGGTAATGGCTTCTGCGCCACCCGTACATTCGGTTACATTCTGCCCGGTCATTTCAAAATGAACACCACCCGCATATGTTCCCATGCTGCGATGAATACGGAAAAAGCGGCGGATTTCAGTAAGCACATCTTCAAACGGCCGTGTTTTAAAGCCATTCGCGGCCGAGATCGTGTTACCATGCATTGGATCAGACGACCAAACAACGGTTTTTCCTTCTTCTTCAACCCGTTTGATCACAGGTGGAAGCTTATCTTCAATAATATTGGCACCCATGCGGCAGATCAGCGTAATACGCCCTGCTTCATTTTCCGGGTTTAAAATATCAATAATATCAATCAGTTCATCAAGGTCAGTTGTCGGCCCGACTTTAAGACCAAGCGGGTTTCCGATACCACGCAGGAATTCAACATGCGCCTCACCCTTGATGCGGGTACGATCGCCGATCCATAACATATGGCCCGATGTGTCATACCAGTCACCGGTTGTACTATCGACGCGGGTTAGTGCCTCTTCGTAGCGTAACAATAAAGCTTCATGGGATACGTAGAAATCAGTACCCTGTAACGCCGTGCTATCCGGATCAATACCGCACGCTTCCATGAATGCAAGTGCTTCGTCAATACGGTCGGCAAGATCCTGATATTTTTCAACGGCAGCACTGTTGCCCACAAAATCAAGGTTCCATTGATGCACTTTTCTAAGATTGGCATATCCGCCCTGTGCAAATGCACGAAGCAGGTTCAGTGTTGATGATGCCTGGCTGTAGCCCTTGACCATCCGAACCGGATCCGGCACGCGCGCTTTTTCCGTAAATTCGATACCATTGATGATATCACCACGGTAACTGGCAAGTGTTTTGCCGTCCTGTGTTTCCGTATCAGAGCTTCTTGGCTTCGCATATTGTCCGGCCATACGGCCCACCTTAACAATCGGGCAGCTTGCCGCGAATGTAAGGGCCACCGACATTTGAAGAAGTACACGGAACGTATCACGTATTTTATCGGCATGGAATTCAGCAAAACTTTCGGCGCAGTCACCCCCCTGAAGAAGAAAAGCGTTTCCATTCGCCACGGCGCCAAGCTGTTTTTTCAAACGGCGTGCTTCACCGGCAAAAACAAGCGGCGGAAAATTACGCAGCTTCGCTTCTACCTTTTTCAGTTTTTCTTCATCCGGATAAGTCGGCACCTGACGGATCGGCATTGATCTCCAGCTGTCAGGGCTCCAATTTTTACTCATTTTGCCAATTCCATTAAAAATTTCAGTAATTATGAATTCTATAAGGCTTTTTGCGCCCAATTGAAAGTATTACTTCATCAAAACAAATTCTTCCGCTGATGACGGATGCACCGCCACCGTATCATCAAACTGTGCCTTTGTTGCCCCCATTTTAAGGGCAATGGCGATCCCCTGAATGATTTCTGCACTGTCCGGGCCGATCATATGCGCACCGACAACACGGTCCGATTTTCCGTCAACAAGCAGCTTGATCAGCGATCTTTCATCACGTCCCGCAAGGGTAAATTTCATGGATTTATATTCGCTTCGGAACACTTTTAAATCATCACCGAATTGGTCCCTTGCCTCTTCTTCGCTCATGCCCACGGTGCCGATTGGCGGCTGTGAAAATATCGCGGTCGGAATATTATCATAATTTACGAATGTCGGGTTATCATCAAACTGTGTGGCCGCGAGTGCCGCCCCCTCCTTGATCGCGATGGGAGTAAGCTGCATTCCTCCGGTCACATCACCAACCGCGAAGATATTATCCACATTGGTACGGTAATATTCATCAACAATCAGTTCGCCATTATCCCGCATTTTAACGCCAAGCTCTTCAAGGCCGATACCTGCTGTGTTTGCTCGGCGTCCTGTCGCATACATAACGCAGTCCGTGACCATTTCATTGCCATCGGAAAGTTTAAGCAGGAACTGATCTCCCGTTTTTTCAATTTCGGTAACATCGGTATGGATACGCACATCGATCCCTTTTTTGACCATTTCCTCACGCAGCTTTGCACGAATTTCAAGATCAAAACCGCGAAGTATTTCCTCCCCACGGTAAAGCAGCGATGTTTCCACACCGAGACCATTGAAAATACCGGCAAATTCCACCGCGATATAGCCCCCACCAACAACCATAATCCGTTTTGGAAGTTCTTCAAAATCAAACACTTCGTTGGAACTGACGGCAAATTCAATCCCTGGAATATCGGGGTATGACGGCCAGGCACCCGTTGCAATAAGGATTTTGCCTGCTGTTACGGTGCGTGATCCGTTTTCATCTGTTAGTTCAATGGTATGCCGGTCCAGCAGTTTTCCGCGCGCTTTTATAATATCCACATGATGATTATCAAGATTTTTACCGTAAAGCCCTTCAAGCCGGTCAATTTCAGTATCTTTGTTGGCTTTCAAGGTTTTCCAGTCAAATGCGGGGCTTGCCTTATCCCAGCCAAAGCCTTCAGCATCCCGGAAATGGCCGGAATATTCCGATGCATAGACAAATAATTTCTTGGGCACACATCCCCGGATCACACAGGTACCACCCACACGGTAATCTTCCGCAAGGCCCACTCTCGCACCATATGTGGCCGCCATACGGCTTGCGCGCACACC
>JAUILB010000245.1 GCA_030432815.1 Alphaproteobacteria bacterium
AAGCTCATCACGGATCACCGTTAAATATTCAACCTGCGGTGCCATGATGTTTACTTCATTTTCAATTTCGGCACGGATATTTTTAAGCGTTTCTGCCGGCCATTTGGCTTCGCAATCACCAAGTTCTGCAATAAGGGCATTCATCCCCTCTGCAGCATCACATTCAATCATCACATCGGGGGTGCCGAAAATCTGCATTTCGACCGCATCAATATCCATGCGTATAATTTTCATCTTTTCATCAATACCCCAGTCTTCAAGTTGGTTTGCCATCCGTGTACCAATACCGATCACCACATCCGCATCTTTCCAGAACCAGTGCCCCGCAACCGGAGGATACGCATATTCATCACGGGCATCCATAACACCAAGCGCATTTACCGATGGTATCACCGGTGCTTTTAATTGCTTTGCTAGCGTACGTACTTCTGCTGATGCGTCAAGTGTCCCTCCTCCGATAAATATGACAGGTCTTTTGGCATTTTTAAGCAGCTTCGCGGCCTTAGCGATGGTTTTTTCCTTGGCATCTTTTGCCGATCTTATGGTAATGGGTGTCGCCCTTTCCACCATTTCTTTTTTCTGCATGATGTCCATGGCCATCTCAACTTCGACCGGGCGGACGCGGCCCGATGTTAGTTCGTTAAACGCACGTGCCATTATAGATGGTGCATCGGACGGCGTATCAATACGCTGAGCAAACTTGGTAATTTTTTCGACAATTTCAATCTGATCACGGATTTCATGAAGCTGTCCGGTTTTTCCGTTTATCTTCGCGGACGGAATCTGACCGGAAATACAAAACATCGGTGTATTACAGGCATACCCGGTGGAAATAGCCGCACAGGCATTAAGAAGCCCTGGCCCCGGCACCACAAAAAAAGCACCAACTTTTCCTGTTGACTGTGCATAACCATAAGCCATATACGCCGCGCCCTGTTCATGGCGGCAATGGATGATACTGATTTCGCTGGAACGGTCATACATAGCACTGAAACTATAGTCGAGCTGGGCGCCCGGTACCCCGAACACCTGATCCACACCATTTGCAATTAAACTGTCGATGATGGCCTGCCCGCCAGTCATTTCTTTCATTATATATTCCCGCTTGTTCCGTTATATAAGACTTAGTTACAGTATTTGAGATTTATATCATAATGTGTATAATTACAAGTCACGAAAGGAAACGACTTGCACAAAGACAATGATACTGCCGATAACGGCACCCCGGAAAACGCAACAATGGTAAGGTCAATTGCCGTTTCATTCAGGCTTCTTGATACAATGGCCCGTTCAGGTGAACCAATGCGTATTACTGAAATCGCACGCCAGCTTGGTGAAAGCAAGGCAAAAATCCACCGTCACTTAAGCACCCTAAGGGCCCTTGGGGTTGTGGAGCAGGAAAAAACATCAGAAAAATACCGACTAGGCTGGAAATTATTCCGGCTTGGTCAGGCGGCTTTTGAACAATTTGATCTTAAAACCATTGCCGAACCCCATATGGTAAGACTGCGTGATCTGACAAGCCAGTCCGCGGTACTTGCCGTACCGTCTGGCGGGGAGGCTATGGTAATCGCCAGCCTTGATAATACGAGTGATACAAGCCTCAGAATATCAGCAGTGCCCGGGGCCACCCCACCAACAACGGCATCCGCCCAGGGGCGTATCGTTCTGGCCTACGCAGACCCGGAACAGCAGGAACGGCTGTTAAAAGAACCCATTAAATCCTATAATAAAAAAAGTCTGGCTACTGTTAAAGACGTTAAAGAACGCCTTAAACTGATCCGTACCCGGTTATACGATACCGCCATTGAAGAAGTAATGCTTGGCTTTAGCACCATTGCTGCACCGATCTTCGATGCTGATAATAAATTAATTGGCACGGTCGGTATTATCGGATCCGTGCAGTATATTGCTGATCCACCAAATCCACAGCAAATCGCCCATGTGCAAAGTTGTGCAGCAACCATTTCAGCAATTTTTAGCTCGGACGCCTATAACGGCATTGCCGATCCTTTTTAATAGATTTTTGGAACAAAGTATCATATAACGAGACAAAATAAAATTAATATCAAGGAACGTTAAATGGCAATTCGCACAGGAAAAGAATATTTGGAAGCAATCGCCAAACCTCGCGACATTCGTATTGATGGTGAAAAAGTAACCGATGTAACCAAAGATCCACGCTTTGCGGGGGGAGCCAAGACCATGGCTGCGATATTTGATTTGCAGCATCATGAAGATTTAATTGATAAGATGACATATGAGGAAGACGGCGAACGATACGGTCTTTCCCATAAAATGATTAAAACCAAAGAAGAACTCGCAGAACGTAAGGAAATGTTCAAAATCTGGTCTGATTACAGTTGTGGTACTTTTGGCCGCAGCCCGGATTATATGAATGTTTATCTTATGGCGATGGCCGCTGCGGCAGACCAATTTGGTGAATATGCCGATAATGTAAGAAATTATTATAAATATATTCGCGATAATGACCTTTCCATGACACATACACTTGTTAATCCGCAAGTGGACAGATCAAAACCGGTGGAACAGCAGGACAAGGACCTTGCGGCAAAGATCGTTGAAACAAATGATAAAGGTATTGTAATTCAGGGTGCACGGATGGTCTCCACCCTTTCCGCTTATGCCGATGAAATACTGGTAGTGCCAAGTGGTATTATACAAAATAATCAGGAAGCATATCCTTACGCTTTTGCATTCGGCATTCAGACAGACGCACCCGGTGTCATTCATGTTTCCCGTCCGTCCGTTGTCCATCAGAATGAAGGCCACGCTATGGATTATCCCATGTCCGGCCGCTTTGATGAAACCGATGCAATGATTATCTTTGACAATGTACTGGTTCCCTGGGAGCGGGTATTCACACACGGTGATGTAACCATGTGTAATGAATTTTACAAACGCACCAACGTTGGTGCACATATCCTTGACCAGTCAACCGTTCGCAGCCTTGCCAAGGCGGAATTTTACCGTGATCTTGCCTATACCATTGTAAATACAACAAAAACAGACGGGTTTATTAATGTGCAGAACCTGCTTGCCGAACTTATGACATCGGTTGAAATAGTTCGTTCCGTAATCGTTGCTGCACACGCGGAAGCAAAACTGGTCAATGGCGTGATGTCCCCCAATGCGGCACCTTATGCAGCACTCAGGCTTCGTTATCCTGATATGTATCAGCGTATGTGTGAAATTATCCGTACTCTTGGTGCTGGTGGGCTGGTTGCGGTGCCGTCTTATGCAGAATTTGAAAGTGACGCGACAAAAGAATTTGTCGAAAAATATTTTCAAAGCGCCAATGGAGACAGCCGTAGCAGGACGAAGCTTTTCCGTCTTGCATATGATGCATCAATATCCAGCTTCGCCGGTCGTCAGCAGCTTTATGAGCGCTATTATTCAGGTGACCCTGTGCGTGCCGCCGCAATCATGTATAATAATGCGGATAAAGAACCGGGAATGAACAGAATTTGGGATTTCCTTGATGAATATGAAAAGAGCCTATAATGACTGACACGCCAGACCGCAAATATACAAAAGTCGATGATATTAAAACACCGCCCGGTCCAGTGACATTCACTATGGAACATTCACAAAACGGATATCGGATGAATGCGATTTGTTATAGCCTTAAACAGGAAGAAAACCGCATTGCGTTTAAAGAAGACTTTGAAAAATATATGGCTGACTTTGGCCTGAGTGAGTTTGAAAAGGACCTTGTCCGCAGTAAAGACTGGCTCAAAATGATCCATTATGGTGTTAGTCCCTATGTGATCGGTAAAATGGCTCAGTGTTTTGGCTTAAGCTTTATTGACTGGGGATCATATATGCGCGGTGAACCGCCACAGGAATTCATTGACCGCAATGTACCACTTCTAAAAAATTATAATAAGGATGAAGGTTAATGGCGAATTTTGTTGGCGGCATTTGTACTTCCCATAACGGCGCACTCATGCATGGATGGGACAAACAACTTCGGGACGATCCGATATGGACTCCACTGTTTGAAGGGTATGACCCTGTTAAAGCATGGATTAAAGAAAAAAAGGTCGATGTTTTATTCTTTGTCTTTAATGATCATATCAGTAATTTTTTCTTTGACTGCTATCCCACCTTTGCAATCGGCATTGCCCACGAATATGAACATGCGGATGAAGGTTCCGGCCCACGGGACCTGGCGATTCCATATGGCGATGTTCCCTTTTCACGTTATATGGCCGATTATCTGATCCGATCAGATTTTGACCTTACCGTTTGTCAGGAAATGAAACTTGACCATGGTCTTATGGGCCCTACCCCGTTTATGCTTGACCAGCCCTGGCCTGTGAAGTTCGTGCCTTTTTGCGTCAATGTCATTCAGCATCCGATCCCAAGTGTTCGCCGCTGTTGGAATCTGGGTAAAAAAGTACGCGAAGCAATCGAAGCTTACCCTGAAGATATTAATGTCGCTATTGTTGGAACAGGGGGCCTGTCACATGAGCTTCAGGGCACCGAATTCGGCCGTATCGAGCTTGATTGGGACAATGAATTTATGGATAAATTTGAATTTGAACCGGAAAGCATGCTTGATTGGGATGTTAAGGAATTTATGGATCGCGGCGGCGCGGAAAGCGCCGAAACCGTCATGTGGTTTGCCATGCGTGGTGCGATGAAACCCAAAGTAAAACGTATCCACAGAAAC
>JAUILB010000246.1 GCA_030432815.1 Alphaproteobacteria bacterium
TCACCCATAAAAATAGCGCCATCAAAAATATCAGGATAGTCCAAAACCGTTCTTGCAGCAGTCCTGCCTTCACCTGTGATATATATTCTGTCGTTATCTATATTATAATTTTTTTGGATGAGGGGTACAGATAGCATTGCAAGCAGTTCTTTTTGATGGATGGATGAGCCATTAGCCGATTTCCTGGCGGCTACCCAAATCAGGTTTTTGTCTTTCATAACACTTAACCACCCGGCAGGTTCGCGCACGATAACCGGTGCGCCAGCAAATACCATTATTCCCGCAGGTTTACTTGCGTCATAATTTTCGGGTACATAAATTTCCCATTCCAATTGTTCATTTTCACCAATATTTGAATTAAATTGTGCAGCCTGTTCACCAATAATTTCACGCGGTGTAGAACTAATGACAAACTCACCTGTTTTCGGCGTTTGGGCATAAGCAAAGTTCGCAAAAAACAGGAGAGCTATAAAAAGACCGCGAATTTTCATCTTACTACCTTATAATTGTATTGTTTTATATTTTTAATCTTAATAGTCTATTTTAATACACTATTTGGTTGTTATTGTATCATTTTAAGAATTGCATATCAATTAAATTGTAACCATTCTGTGCTATACTTATTTATCATCAAGAAATTTGATTGCTTGGTCAAGCTTCGCTTTGCTTGGATTTTCGTGTCTCATACGCCCTATTACCATAAGGTCAATATTTTGAGCACCAGCATCTTTGTATTTTCCATATACGCTTTTTGTATCATTTAAATTGAAATCGTTTGTTCCCGTGATAAATACGAAGCGGTTACTAAGAACTTGTTTCGTTGTTTCTTCGTCAAGATTATCCCAGAAATTTACGCCACAATTATAGATAGCCCCTTTTATAAGGTGCGGATATCGTGTTGCTACCATACTTGCGACGCGGCCTCCGCCTGAAAAGCCTGTAATATAAATGCGATTTGTATCTATTTTATAGGTTGACTGTAAAATTACAGGCGCCAATAGCGCTTTCATAATTCGCTCACTCACGATTATTTTATTTCCGGATTTAACGGCTGCAATCCATATTAAATTATTTTTTTCAATTGTATCTAGCCACCCGCGTGGAATATTAATTTTATTTTGTGGGCTGATATAAATCAATATTCCCGGCGGGGCATTGGTATTATAATTTTCAGGGACATGGATTTCCCATGATATTTCCTCATTAATGTCGATCATTTCTGAAAATGCTGAGGCATCCTGAGATCCCAGAACTTTTGTTACGCTTGATGTGTACACATATGATCCACGCGTTACTTCTTCTGCATACGTGTTTATCGTTAACATGAAAAAAAATAAGATATGCACTATACCGAAAAATATTTTATGGCACATAACACAGCAATCCCATTGGCGATTAAATAACATCATTATGAAGTTTCAAATCGCTAACAACAAGTCCCGGTGGGTAAAATCTTTGTGATTGCTTAATTTAACAACGGTTTCATTGTGTTCAATATGTACATATTGTGACTATTTAGCTAGTGAATTCCACATTCGCTTCACTGCTGTAATCACCCTTTGGCCGCACCATTTCAATCGGGGTGCCTTCAACTATATAATATATTAATTCAGCAATGTTTGTCAGATGGTCACCGGCTCTTTCAATATTTTTTGCTACAAATAAAAGATGCGTGGCAGGTGTTATATATTCAGGGTTTTCCATCATATACGTTAGTAATTCACGGAACAGACTTTCATATAAATTGTCTACGACAATATCTCTGGTCCAAACTGATATTGCTTTATCAGATGCCTTGTTCATATATGCTTGAATGACATCCTTATTCATGATGTCTATGATTTCGATCATTTGCGATACGACTGATAAATTTACATCTAACTTTTGAGTTTCGTTTAATACAACGACACGCTTAGACATATTTTTAGCGTAATCACCAATCCGTTCCAGGGCATTACTGATCTTAATAGCTGATATGATTTCACGTAAATCATCGGCAAGAGGTGAACGGATGGCAATTAGCTCTATCGCGGACTTTTCAATGTCCTGCTCTAATTGGTCAACCTGAATATCGGTTTCCCGTACTATTCGTGCCAGTTTTAAATCATTATTTACAAGTGCCTGTTCAGCGTCCCTGAATTGCTTTGACACAAGCTCCGCCATTTCAACAATTTTATTTCTAAGTTGTGATAAATCGTCATCAAAAGAGCTTACGATATGTGAATGTGGCATTGTGCAATCCTGTTATTTAACCGTATCGACCGGTAATGTAATCTTTGGTTTTTTCGTGGGTTGGGTTTGTGAATATTGTTGCTGTATCACCAACTTCCATTAACTTACCAAGATGAAAAAAAGCTGTTTTCTGTGAAATTCTTGCTGCTTGTTGCATAGAATGTGTAACAATAACTATTGCGTAACGATTTTTCAAATCCTCAATTAGTTCTTCTATGATAGCAGTTGCAATGGGGTCAAGCGCCGAGCAGGGCTCATCCATTAAAATTACTTCCGGTTCAATGGCAATTGTACGGGCAATACATAAACGCTGCTGTTGCCCACCGGAAAGAGACGTTCCAGAAGCATCCAGGCGGTCATGTACTTCGTTCCACAGTCCCGCTTTTTTTAAACTTGAATGAACAATATCGTCTAACTCACTTTTATTATTGGCAATGCCGTGAATGCGTGGACCATAGGCAATATTATCATAAATTGATTTTGGGAATGGATTAGGTTTTTGAAACACCATACCGATCCGTGCACGAAGTTGAACAACATCTATTTTTTTATCGTTGATATTCTGGTTATCTAGAAAAATGTTACCTTCTACACGGCAGGTATCAATGGTGTCATTCATTCTATTTAGGCACCTTAAGAAAGTTGATTTGCCACATCCGGAAGGACCAATCAGTGCGGTAACTTCGTTTGGATTAATATTCAGATCAATATCCTTTAACGCGTGATTGTCTCCATAATAAACATTCACTTTTTTTGCTTTAATTTTTGGTTCAGTCAGGTCAACAGAAGCTGTATTCCCTTCGCTTACGTTGAGTATGTTCATCTTATTCACCATTTTTTTTCAAACTTCTGTCTTAACCAAATGGCCAGGCCATTCATTATAATCAAAAATGCCAGCAGGATCATAATGGCTGCCGATGTTTTTTCTAAAAAACCACGTTCAGGGCTATCTGCCCATAAATATACCTGTACCGGTAAGGCCGTGGCTGCTTCAGTAATACCCGTAGGTGTATCTACAATGAAAGCTACCATACCGATCATCAAAAGTGGAGCAGTTTCCCCAAGGGCCTGCGCCATTCCAATGATTGATCCGGTTAATATTCCCGGCATACTGAGGGGGAGCACATGATGAAAGACGGTTTGCATATGTGATGCACCCAGTCCTATTGCGGCTTCCTTGATTGATGGAGGTACGGCCTTTATAGCGGCTCTGGCTGTAATAATTATTGTGGGTAGCGTCATTAAGGCCAGTGTTAATCCCCCGACCAGAGGTGCTGACCTGGGGAGGTTCATGAAATTTATAAAAATGGCCAATCCCAAAAGCCCAAATATTATTGATGGTACCGCTGCCAGATTATTAATATTGATTTCAATAATATCAGTAAGTCTGTTTTTTGGGGCGAATTCTTCAAGATAGATGGCTGAACCTACGCCAATCGGAAACGAAATCATAAATGTCACTAATAATGTTAAAAATGATCCAACTGTGGCGCTCCATATACCGGCAAGTTCCGGTTCGCGGCTATCACCAGAAGTAAAAAAGCCCCAATTGAAATTTTGGGTGACGCGACCTTCAGATATAAATTGATCTACCCATATGATCTGCTGATCACTTATTTTGCGATCTGATTCTACTACATCACGGGAAATGTTTCCTTTGATAAGCATATCAACATCACTTCCGGCTTTTAAAGAAATTGGAACGGTATTGCCAATAATCGTAATATCATCAAGGATCGCTTCACGAATATCGGATTGCGCACCAACACTGAACAATCGCAATAAGGAAAACACATCAGCACGACGCGTAACATCAGGGAATTTTTCCTGTAGTGAACTTACCAGCATTCTGTTTATGTTTATTGAAGCGATATGAGTTTCAAGTTCTTCCTGCGTTAAGTTATCAACATCACCGACAATATTTTCATCAATGCGAATGTCCATCATAATGCGGGTCTCGGTAAACCCGCTTATGCCTGTTGAAAAAATGCTAATTAAAACCACCAGCAGTGCGGCTAGAGCCGTTCCTAGACTCAGAATAGCGATACTTTTGAATATTTTTTCTTTAATGTATCTTTTTTTCAGGCGGGCTACCTGTTTTTCTGAATTCCAGTCTACCCTTGAAACAGTCTGATTGTTTTGAGATGTATCAGTCATATTGTTCCCTATATTTCCGGACAATGAACAATGCCAAAGCATTTAACGCAAGAGTTGTTACAAACAAGGCAAGGCCAAGCGCAAAAGCGGATAGCGTTTTTGCACTTGCAAATTCCTGGTCACCAGTTAGCAGTGCTACAATTTGTACGGTGACCGTCGTCACCGCTTCCAGCGGGTTTACAGTCAAATTTGCCGCCATACCCGCGGCCATCACAACGATCATAGTTTCACCTATTGCACGGGACGTGGCGAGCAATAATGCACCAACAATACCGGGAAGTGCAGACGGTAAAATTACT
>JAUILB010000247.1 GCA_030432815.1 Alphaproteobacteria bacterium
ATGCTACTGTTACCTTTAACAGCGGAACAAGCAAAAGCCGAGAAGCAAAAGAAGAAGAGGAGTTTGATGCCAAGGCCATCATTGCGGCTAAAGTAAAGGAACTTCAGGATGCCAGAAACGGTATTGAACAGGAAGAAAAGTTTAAGCGAGCAGAGTTGGATACATATGGAAACAGTCTTAAAATTGCGACTAAAGATGGGGGACGGGTTGAAATAATCGCCGGCCGTGGCGAAAAAGATGCACTTAAAAAACTGGGCCTGGAACCGACACTCGTGCTTTCAAATCAAGAACTTTTTTCTCTTGGCGAAGATGAAAGTGATGAACCAAAAATAGGGGGTGTTTTTGCATTTAAGTTGGATAGCAGATTTTCAGTAGAAGACCAACGAGATGCGCGCTTTGTTGCACAGGAACTTGAATATGCCATAAGTGTTGTGCAGTCGGCGTTTCGTTCCCTCACCTACGATCCAATAGCAGAACAATTGAAAAAGGATGCCTTAAAGAAGACTGATGGGCCCGTACCACCCTATTTACAGAAGCAACTTGCGAATTATCAGGACGGCTTTAATCGCATAAACGCGATCTTACCGCAATTTGTAGTGTGATTACATAAAACAGGACAGTCAGGAGCCAAAGGCAGTTATCCGCTCTATGTATTTCTGTGATATTGATATATGTTACCTTCATAATAGTTTCGAAGGTATAAAATGGATCAGTTCGATAACAGCCGACCCCTTCCACACAAGGAAGCCTTTTTCCCGATTAAGGGTATCTATTTTAATGCCGGTGTCCAACATCCGGTAAGTCGGGCCAGTGTTGCCGCAGCGCAGGAATACCTGACATATAAGGGTTTTCACACTGATCTGGATATTGATCCGCTAAAATTAAGGGATGATGTTGTCAGAAAATATGCAAGATTGGTCAACGCGGCCCCTGATGAAATCGCCATCATCGGTAGTACAACAGTGGGTGAAAACCTTATTGTCGCCGCAGTTGATCTTGTTGGCAAATCTGCACGGGTTGTGACGGACGATCTTCATTATTTTGGGTCCTACCAAATATTTGGTGAGCTTAAAAAACAAGGTGTAGAAGTCATAACAATAAGAAACAGGAACGGGACGATTGACTATAAAGACTATGAAGCTGCCATTAATGATCAAACGGACCTTATATGTGTTTCTGGTGTATCAACATTTAACGGCCATCAGCATGATTTGAAAAGGTTAAGTGCCCTTGCCCATAAGCATGGCGCATTAATATATGCTGATGTTATCCATCAGGTTGGCGCCACACCGTTTGATGTGCGTGATTGTAATGTTGATTTTTGTGCTGCGGGGTCATTCAAATGGCTTATGGCGGATCAGGGTTGTGGCTTCCTATATGTAAAGAAGGAAAGCCTTAAAACCTTAAAGCGACCATGGTACGGTAAAAGGCAGGTAAGAAATCTGGTGACCCACGTCTTTCCAGGGGATGTCATAACAGCAGATAACAATGTTTATGAATATGATCTTGCGGAAACTGCAGAAGGGTATTTCTCAATTTGGAGTGAGCCGAGGATCGTTTTGACACAGTTAAATCAGTCTCTAGCCTATTTGCTGGATGTAGGGGTTGAGCGGATCACAGCATATCGGCAACCTATATTGGCTTATTTAAGACAGGAAATTGAACGACTGGGATATCAATGTCTTACGCCAGAAGGTTCGATAACGCCGCTGCTTTCATTTGAATTTGCGGATGCCAAGGGAAAACTTGGACCAATTTTTGCCAAGGCAGGTATTAAAGTAAGCCTTTATAAGGGGCATTTCAGACTGGCTGTATCAGTTTACAATGATATGGATGATGCAAAAGCTTTGATAACTGTGCTTAAATCACTAACTCAGCCAGAATAGGAATTATGCCATTCAATGTAGTCTTCGGTTTCCATTGCTTCGCTTACCAGAAATCCCTGAAATTCATCGCATTCATATTCATTAATCAGATCAAACTGGTCTTCAAATTCTACGCCCATAGCGACAACACGAAACCCCATCGCTTTTCCAAGCATAATAATAGAGATAAGAATGGCAGTATTTTTTCTGTCCTCAGGCACGTTCTTAAGAAACTGGCGATCAATTTTTATTTCATCAATCGTTAATTCCTTAAGAACCGAGAGGCTTGAAAAACCAGATCCGAAACCATCTATTGAAATTTGATATCCGATGGATTTTATTTCTGCCAGAAGCATTGCTGACCTTGTCACATCCTCGGCGATGGTATTTTCTTCAATTTCAAGGATAATATTTTGTGCTAGCGAACTATCATCTATGACAATTCTATGTAATTTGGAAAGTAACGCGGCGCTGTTTTTGAACTGTACTTTGGAAATATTCACCGAAATTGGTATATCAATCCCCTCAGATTTAAACTGTGCGGCAACATTTTTAGCGTTTTCAAGAACCCAATCACCAACTTCCAGAATTAAATTGCCAGTTTCAGCGACGGGTATAAAGTCATCCGGTGCGATTATGTTGCCATCACTATCCCGCATCCTTACCAAGGCCTCAACACCGCATATTACACGGTTTGTTGCACTAATTTTAGGTTGAAGCATCAATAGAAAACTTTCTTTGGCAAGTGTTTTAACAATTGAATCTTTTATTTTTTGTTGTTCTTCTATGGTTTCGGCAAGTGTCTGGTCGTAATATCCATACAGGGCCCCGCCTGCGTTACGAAGGGCTTGTTGTGCATTTTCTATTAATGCGTCCGCCTGGTCTCCATTATCAGGCATAACGACAACACCAATTTTCACATTGGGGGTAATTGTATAATCATTCACTTCACACGGAACGGAAAGATATTCTATTACCTTTTGCATAACAATGTGAATATCTTCGGGTTTCGCAATACTTCCGGCAAGATATACGAATTGGTGTGGGTCAAAACGTACTACATCATCCTTATCCCAAAGGCAGTTTTTAAGGCGATCGGCCATGATTTTAAAAAACGTATTTATTCCGGTGATGCCTACAACATGTTGATAGGAATTTAAATTTTCAAACTGAATGAGTAATATTCCCGCATGACCACCGGTACGTTTAATGCGATTAAGACGTTCATCCAATATTGACCACAGATAACTACGGTCTGGTAAACCGGTTGCAGGATCATATTGGTATCGTTCGCTCATATTTTTATCTTTGTAAATTTATTATTTTGACAGAATTTCTTCGAAGGTCAGGTTCAAGATGGGATATTTTTCCCAATCTTTGTAATCGAAGTGCCACCATTCATTATAAACAACTGTAAACCCAACCTCTTCCATGGCAATGCGAAGTAAGTCACGATGCCAGCGTTCAAGTGACGTGCCGCCCATATAATGCGGATAAGATCGATCGGACATTTCATCATACGTTCCAACCATTTTTATAGGTTCACCTGTTTCAAGATCATAAAGTGTAAGATCAATAGCGCTACCCATATTATGCTTGGAGCCGTTTTGTGGATTTGCAACAAAATCACGTTCCGGCCCTTCGGTCGCGTCCCAGAATATTTTTGTGACATACCATGGACGATATGCGTCATGAACCAATAGACCAAACCCCATTTTGTTTAATTTAGCATTGGCCTCTGCAACGGCCATAGCAGCAGGGCGCTGAAGAAAACTTTTGGCCATAGAGTATGTTGGTACATCAAGAAAATTATTGGTTGTCGCATAACGCACATCCAGTTTCACATTATCTATGACTGTTGTGATATCGATAAGGTCAGGCTCCCTGAAATCACCTTCCTGCTGGGGTGGTTCAGCTTCAAGTGCTGCTTTAAGATATTCACTTATATCTTTATCAAGACTTACTTTAAATGTGTTTCCATTTCGTGGTTCAATGAACTGACGCAAATATTGATCCTGATTGACCAGCAAAGAATTGATAGTTTCGTTTTGGTCCCGCTGAAAAATAAAATTAGCCATTGTTCCTTTGAAAGTATAAGTATATTTATCTTTATCAATGGGGCTTAACGGCCATATTTTGGGAAGTTTGGGATTATCACCATCAACACGGGGGTTATAGACTATCGGATCCAGGACAGCTTCCAATTTTCCAGCGTTCTCGCGAATAATAATTTTCTGGTCATTAAAAACAAATTCCCCGAAATACTCAACCAGTTCAGGATTGGCAGCGGGCGGCTTTTCACCAATGTCATATTCTGCTGCATTGATAGTAATGACACAATGCATTGCAATAATGATGATGACAAGCTGGTTTAAAAAGCGCATCAAATTCCTCCCCTGCCTAAATCTGAACCGACTAGCTATTCTCTTCTATTCCCCGATTTTCGCGGATCCATTCTTCAGCCTTTTCACGAATGCTGTTTATGTCGTTTCGGGACATATAGTTGGTTACGCGCCACATAAATTTCCGTGCTTTTTCATAGCCGCCGTCTTCTGCAAGAATAAACCAGAAATATGACCCGGTTACATCTTCTGCAGTGCCGCGGGCGTTAAGTTTCATTGTACCGATATTACCCTGAGAAACAGGGTGTCCCTGCAGGGCAGCTTTCATAAACCATTTATAAGCTGCCACGTCATCACGTGGTGTTGCATGGCCCATTGCGTACATAACACCCAGATAATGTTGCGCCAGCATATGACCTTGTTCGGCACTTTCCATGAAACCTG
>JAUILB010000248.1 GCA_030432815.1 Alphaproteobacteria bacterium
GTCCGCCCAGTATCATCAAACCTTAAATGAGTGAAGGAATTACCGCGCCTTCTAATTGTACCACCTGCAAGTTTTATAGCTTCAGAAGCATTAATTTGTTCCCGCCCATTTCCAAGCTCATAAATTCCTGGTCGTATTACATTTCCTTCAATGGCAACGGTTGTTCCTATAGTAGGCACTACAAGCCGATCCCCGTCTTCCAGAGTAATAATCTCTCCATCAGATCCCTCAATAACATTGTAAAGATCTACCGGAATTACTTCACTTCCACGTTGAAGTATTAGATTTCTTAAACTACCTGTTTTTTTGACCCCGCCAACATGCAGTAATACTTCAATAGGAGTAGCCAGACTTGTTGTTCTTACTAACGTAGGATTTTCCACCTCACCAGCAACAAGAACCGAAATCTGTCTTAAAGTCGCAAGAGAAACATACACTTCCGTACCAATTAAACTTTCAGAAACTTGTCGGGAAATAACATCCTCAACCTCACCCAGTGTAAGACCCGATACGTTTATTGGCTCTAATGATGGAATGATTAATCGGCCCTCCCTGTCAACTTTGACCGTCGAGACTTCTTCTCTTGAACCTTTAAAGCTAACAACAAATTCATCACCTACACCCAGGCGATAATTATCAGGAATACGTCCTGTAGCCAAAACATCCATAACCGGCAAACGATTAAAAATTGAATACCCGAATTGTTCGAGTTCAGTATCCGAAGATAAATTAAGATTCGTTCGACGATTATTATAATCTTCTTCAATGATAGATGGTCCCGCAGCCTTCCTCTTTTCCAGTTGTTCCGCCAACTCTTCCATATATGCCTGTTCCCTGGCCTGATCCAGGGGAGACTGAACCATTGTCGTTGCCGTCGCAGAGCCAGTTCTACGTTGGATCTGATCAAATATTGATTGATCAAGCCCTTGTGCAAAAGACGTCGAACCAGACATGAGAAACGCGATAAAAAACAATGAACTTGCCTTCAACGTCCTATAGTATTTTTGAATCATCTCGACAAAAAATCCTTGTTGTTACCATTTACTAGTAAAAAATTAACCATAAATTTCGGGTGTATTGGCAAATTTATCATAATGCATTGGAAGCGCAAGTATTACATTTATTTTCAGAGTATATTTGTCGCTTTAATCCACCAGTTTTCATATTGATTTGAAAGCAATTTTGCAGCTTTTTTACACAAAACATCACTTTCAAAAAATGCAAAGCAAGTCGCACCGCTACCCGACATTCTGCCAAAAATCACACCCTCAATATCCAAAAGCTGTTCAAGCACCACATCAACAGAAGCGTTTAACTTGCATGCAGCCTTTTGCAAATCATTTTTGCTGGCTTTTAAATGTTCGAACATTAACGTCCAATTAATTTGATCAAAATCCATAAACTTTCTTGATGTAAATGGTAGTGACATATTTTTAAAATTTTTAAAAATGTCTGGTGTAGAAACAGAAATACCGGGATTGATAAGAAGGATTGGCTGCCCACCACAAAGATCAATTTGTTTAATATCCTCCCCAATTCCTTTCATGTGTGAAGTCGTTGATAGGAGGCATACAGGAACATCTGCCCCCAGCGATAAGGCAAGCGTCCTTAAGGTTTCATCATCAATATTCAGATTTAGAACTTTTCTGGTAAGTTTAAGCGCAGCTGCAGCATCGCTTGATCCGCCCCCAATCCCCGATGAAACGGGAAGGTTTTTAATAAGCTGAAATTTTATATTTGGCTGAACACCTGCAAAATCACAAAGTTTTCTGGCTGCTTTTAAAACCAGATTTTCCTGACCATCAGTAAGTTTATTTGCAAAAGGGCCACCAGTTTCCAAACAAAACTCTTCTGCGGGCTGTGCTGTTAATTCATCGCCATATTCGGTAAAGGCAACAACACTATCAAGCAGGTGATACCCATCCTTACGACGACCAGTAATTAGAAGATCAAGGTTTATTTTTGCTGGTGCAAGCACACTATTTCTTACCTAAAAGGATTTTTCATATCCATTTTCAATCTTATCGCGGATACCTTCTATTTTATCCTCATCCGGAGATAGGGAAAGAGCATGCCGCCATTGGAAACGCGCCTCATTCTTACGGCCAACAGTCCAGTAAACATCACCTAGATGGTCATTGATTGCCCAATCCTGCGTCTGAAGCTGTGCTGCACGTTCCAGGATTTTTACCGCCTGTTCATCTTCACCCATTTTAAAAAGTGCCCATCCAAGGCTATCGACTATATACCCATCATTTGGGCGTAATTCAACAGCGCGCTCAAGCATTGCTTTTGCTTCTTCATAATTAACACCCTGATCTACCCAGCTATACGCAAGATAATTAAGCACCATTGGTTGCTCTGGGCGTAGTTCCAGTGCTTTCTTAAAATCTTTCTCTGCTTCCGGCCAACGTTTTTCCTGATCGAAGACAATACCGCGGGTATAATAAAGAACCCAGTCCCTTTCCTGCTCCTCATCAATTAGGTCCACAACCTTATTATAGGCTGGGATTGCTTCAGCATATCGTTCATGTGTTCGATAAAATTCTGCTATTGAATTCAATACTTCACGGTTATTCGGATATTCTTCGTCAAGAGCTTCAAAAGCTGCAATGGCTGCATCATCCTGATCCATGTCATTTAATAGCCATGCCCGTTGAATTTTTGATTGAAAATAAAGCGGGCTATCGTTGCTAATTAAATTGAAATGCTTGGAGGCCCCTTCAAAATATTTATCGCTTTCGAATATTTGTGCCTGTAAAAAGTGCGCCAATGGAAATTCATAGCGAAAATAAAGCGCATATTGAAGATAACTGGTAGCAACATCCTTAACATTATCCTGCATCAGGATTGTTGCAACCGTATAAAACAATTCTGCAAATCCATCATCGATCGATGAAACAAGGGATGGAATTTCGCTTCCATTTCGTGCCGCTGAGAGCCCTGCTTTTAGTTGTTCATTTGCTGGACTATCCTCTAGGTATTCAAGGAAAATTGCTTCTGCCTCATCGGTTTTGCCCTGTTTGATTAGCACTCCGCCATACGCCTCGACCGTTCTTAAATTTAAAGGCCCCGGTTCAGCAAGAGCTTTGGAATAATATAATTCCGCTTGTTCCAGATCTCCAAGATACTCAAATAGAAGTCCACTTTGAAAAAAATTAAAAAATCTGAAGGTAGTTCCCTGTTCAAATCCCTGTACTATCTCTTCAACTTCATCTTTTTTTCCCTGTTCAGCGAGAATCCAACCTTTAAAATTCGGTTTAAGGATGTGAAGAATATTAGCACTTGAGAGCTGATCTATGGATACAAGGGCTTCTTCATAATTCTTTTCTTTTATTTCTTCAAAAAACAGCAGTAGCCTGGATATCTCATTATCCTGATCCATTGATTGTAATCTATGGGCAACCATAATCGCATCTTCAAACCTGCCATCCATAACAAGTACGGATAATGTTCTAAGATTTAGTGGTATATTTTCAGGATCAAGTTTAAGCGCATTAAAATAATTTTCCGCCGCAATATTATATTGCTTATTGGCAAGAGCATGACGCGCAGACAAATATTCACCAAATGGCATATCCGGTGCATCAGCCGTCATAGTTTGAGCATGCACAGACACATCCTGCATGGCAAGCATAAGGATGCACATAATTATAACCTTATATAGTGGCATTTTCTTATCTAATAATTTTGACTTCATATTTCCTGTCTGTCTGCTATTCGTATCACTGGTGAAATATTACGCATTTCTATCCTAATATATTACTAAAATTATTTACATATTGGGATAATTCGGGCCACCGCCTCCTTCGGGCGTAATCCAGTTAATATTCTGGGTTGGATCTTTAATATCACAGGTTTTACAGTGGACACAATTCTGTGAATTAATCTGTAATTTCGGGTTACCTTCTTCAACACCGATAAATTCATAGACACCAGCCGGACAAAAACGAACCTCCGGCCCGTCATAGATATTATAATTTATATCCACAGGCGCTTTGTCATCTTTAAGGGTTAAATGACAGGGTTGATTTTCTTCGTGATTGGTATTGGAAAGAAAAACTGAAGAAAGCTTGTCAAAAGTAATGTTACCATCCGGCTTGGGATAATTAATCCTTTCACATTCGGCCGCCGGTTTTAAGCATGTATAATCCTCATCATGGCTTAAGGTCCAGGGAATAAGAAAGCCAAGACCAATATTATTTATCCACATATCAAATCCGGCATAGAGAGTACCCCAGAACGTACCAAATTTATGGATTGCCGGCTTGGCATTTCGCACCCGCTTCAAATCTTTATAAACCCAGCTATTGGCATAAGCCTGATCATATGCTGTCATATCACCATCATTTTCAAGTGCGCTAAAGGCCGTCTCGGCTGCAAGCATACCTGTTTTCATCGCATTATGTGTTCCTTTAATCCGCGGAACATTAACAAATCCGGCAGAGCATCCGATAAGGGCACCACCTGGGAAGCTGAGCTTTGGTACTGATTGAAACCCGCCCTCATTGATCGCACGTGCCCCATATGAAATGCGCTTCCCGCCATCAAATAACCCCTCAAAAGCGGGGTGGGTTTTGTAGCGCTGCATTTCATCAAATGGTGAAAGATAAGGG
>JAUILB010000249.1 GCA_030432815.1 Alphaproteobacteria bacterium
AAGGCTTGATCCAGTCAAGACGCCCGCCCATATCAGACCAAAACCCTTCAGGATCAGAAACAGAACGATCATATAAATCCAAATACTCTTCATTCGTGACTAGCGAAACAGATGACGCTATATCACTTACCGGATATACGTTACTCTCGGACATAAAATTTACTCTACTTTTTACCTGTTACTTGTTTGTAGTTCTGTCATTTATCATTTCTTCTTTGGTGAAAACCTGCCCATCTTTGATGGTGGCATCAACATTGAAGATATCAATGATATTGTTCAGTGGATCACCATCTATCACAACCATATCGGCCGCCTTGCCGATTTCAAGTGTTCCAACTGAATCATCCACACCAATCAGTTTTGCAACATTGATGGTGGAGGCGCGTAATGCTTCGTACGGTGTGAGGCCGGCATCAACAAACATGACCACTTCAAACAGCTGAGCGATACCGTACGGTATAAAGGGTGAATCTGTGCCTGCTGCTATGTATGCTCCTTTATCATGCATTGTTTTAATGCTTTTAAGAACAGATGGATTCCGTTCTGCTCTGACACGCATGAATGGACTGTTCATTGCAGCATTGAGCGCATTTCTTTGCAGTTCATCAAGAAACACTTTGGATCTTGGCTGATTTACATATTCAGGATATCGCGCCATATAGACATTAAAACCGCTCATCAAGGTAGCTGTTGGTGTTATGATTTGACCAGACTGGCTGACAATTTCCATAACATCATTGTAGCTTTTAGAAAGGCTGGAAAATTTTGGTGAATATCCGCGACGACTTGTCGCACCCATATGTTCAACCGCATCTACGCCGTTTTGTACAGCTGCAGAAATTTCATGACCGGTCACCGGAATACCCAGCTTATGACCTTCTTCAACAAGAATTTGCTGAAATTCATCCGGTAAACGGACATAGGATTTAAGAAGATCATAATTTAACTCTTTTGCCCTGACCAGTTCATGTCGGAGTGCTTTTTCATGCAGTGCATTATAAGACTGACCGTAATAAACACGGGCCCCTCCGGTAAGCCATCCGGCATAATACATATGTGGTCCCATTGAATTTCCGGATTCCCAGGTTTCTTTGCGCATTAGTGACTTGTATGGGTTTGTTCCCGGGTCACGTACACCTGTAATGCCGTAGGCAAGCCAGTTTCTACCGAGCCTTTCACCAAGTAATTCTGATTGATGGCTATGTCCTGCTATAATGCCAGGGATGATTGTTTTGTCAGAATAGTCATGGAAAGTACCAATTACATCTTCTTCGCCATGAGGTGCTATTTTGGTAATAACATTTTGGGAAATGAAAATGTCCACATTTTCTTTATATTCTTGAGCAACACCATCGAAAAACTTACCTACATGGATTGTTTTATCTTCTGCAATTTTCTTTTGCCACTGAAGATTAATATTGTGTGCTGTTTTGGTTCCTGTATTGATGTTACAGGATTGAAGACGGCTACCCGCAAAATAATATACAGTTTCAGAATCATTAGCCCAGCGTGGCATATGTGCTGTTTCAAGGCATCTGTTCTCAATTTGCCCCGTAATATCGCCAGCACTGTTTATTGTTACCGTACGGATTTCACCTTCTGAAACATAAACCATTTTTTCGCCATCAGGGGAAATAACTGGCCCGCTTCCATCGCGGGTACTTAAGCCAATATTTCCAGGCAGATTCAGAAATGAAGAACTGTGTGTGTCTACGGCATATTTTTTAATGCTGTGCATTCCTTCACGGAAACGGGATGTTGCCGGTTTTACGAATGCAATAAGGATATTTTTGCCGTCTGGTGACCATGTGGGTCTGCCCGGTGTAAAGATATTCTCGTCAATGGTATTGATCGAACCATATTCGACATCAATTACTTTCAAATTCACACGACCCCATGAATTTGAGGTAGAGCTTCTCGCTGAAAGATAAACGATAAATTTATTGTCAGGGGACCATGTCAGCCTATATTCACGACCTTTATCATTGGTGATTTTTCTTTCATCGCCAGTGTTCATGTCCCGGATCCAGATATCCATTTGACCGTCACGTTCGGCTACAAATGCGAGTTTTGAGCCATCACCGGACCATGTAGGGTCAACGACATGACCAATTTTGTCTGGATCAATATTTTGTGGCTTATCGCCGCCCTTTTGCACCCACATATCACCAAGTGCTGTATAAACCATGCTATTGTCAGCGGGTGATATATCCAGGCTTCCCACTCCCATAACCTGTTGTGACGCACTGTCCTGGAAATTCACAGCCTTGCGCTGATAGGGTTTGATGTTAGATGTTATTGTTGCATTAAACGCAATATTTTCAGCTTGCTGACCATTCTCATTAATATGTTTGATGGCACCGTCTGCTGTATAATAGACGCCATTGTCTTTAGTCCAGACAGCACGAAACGGGAATATGTCACCTTCATAAAGTGTGACTGCATTCATTTCAGCTTCACGGCTGTTTACGTCTTCAATGAAATTCAGTTTTATTTCGTTATCATTGTTGGAAATGTATGAAAATCCTTTATTATCGGCTTTCCAGGATGGTCTAAAGAAACTTGTTTGCTGAGACCTGAAAAGCGTTGCTTCCTTATCACCTTCCCTTAAAATAATCTCTGAATAACTTCCTTTGATTTCACGTGTGTGAAGAAGTCTTTTGCCATCTGATGATTTATGAGGGTGCGCATCATCATCTCTATGTGTTGTGAGCTGGGTTTCTCTGCCTGTTGCAAGGTTGATTTCCCAGATGTCATAATTACCGCTACGGTCAGATGCAAAAACGATGGAGTTACCATCGGCATTCCATGAGGGTTCACGATCATCAAATTTACCCATCGTGATCTGTTTTAGATTGCTACCATCCGCATCAATGGTCCAAATATGAAAATATCCCTGATAAAATCCCTGAAAGGCTATTTTGTTACCATCAGGAGACCAGCTTGGTTCTCTTACTTCGGGTTGTTGTCCTGATGTAATGGCAGTTGCCTTACCTCCTTCAGTAGGTAAGGTCCATAAAATACCTTGCACATCCATTGCTATGGTTTTTCCATCAGGTGAAAGAGTTATTCCAAAATTTGTTCCTTCATTGAAGGTTATTTCGGCTGCAGTTATATTGGATGTCATGCAGATAAGTGATGCGATCGCTGTGAGTAAAATTTTCAATTTATTGTCCCTCGTAATATTTTGCATTTATATTTCATAAAATGGTCGAACTAATTTTTTCCCCTTATTTAAAAAGGAAGTAATATGGTTCTGAAGATTAAGAATTTTTATTACAAATATTAAATGAGGCAGGTAAAATATTCATTTAGACATTAGTCTATAGTGTGGTTTGAAGCATTGCTGATAAGACCATTATGACGCTATAGTATTTATACACAAAAAGCAAAGACGGTAATCATGATTTCAACAGTTCAGATACTTATCATAGCCTTCTTTTATGTTTGTCTGTTGTTTTTAATTGCCTATTACAGTGATAAGCATAAGCCTAAATATATTTCAAGCAGAAGAAAGGCGCTTGTCTATAGTTTTTCCTTAGCTGTTTATTGTACGTCATGGACATTTTATGGTGCCGTAGGGAGTGCATCTGAAACCGGATGGGGATATTTGCCAATTTATTTAGGCCCCATACTGATGTATACGTTGGGTTGGTCATTTATAAAAAGATTTGTTGAGGTAGCCCATCAGCAGAACGCAACGTCTGTATCTGATTTTATAGCTTCCCGATATGATAAATCACAAACCATTGCCGCTCTGGTGACTATTATAGCTGTTGTCGCAACAATTCCTTATGTGGCCCTGCAACTTAAAGCTATAACGCTTGGTATATTGGCATTTGATAGTGGTCAGGCTTCTTCGGTAGATCAATACAGCAATGCATTTTATATCACTATTATTCTTATCATCTATTCTATACTGTTCGGAACACGCAACATAGAAGTGACAGAACATCAATACGGTATGATGAATGCAATTGCGTTCGAGTCAATAGTAAAGCTGATCGCATTTTCAGCAGTAGGTTTTTTTGCCCTTTATCACATTTTTGATGGTCCCGCCGACTTATATCAAACCATTACAACGACGCCCCGCTATGAAAACTTGTTTCTTTCCCAATTAGATTATGAGAATTTTATGACACAAACTTTTTTGGCGGCGGGTGCTATATTCTGTTTGCCGAGGCAATTTCATGTTTCTGTCGTAGAGTATCATCAGCAAAAAGATTTAAAATATGCCCGGGTTATTTTTCCCGTTTATCTGATTCTATTCTCGCTTTTTATTATACCTATAGTGGTTGCAGGATCACAGATACTGAATAGTTCTGATGTGAATACCGATTTTTACGTTCTCTTTTTACCTATCTCACAGAACCAAGGCTGGTTAAGTGTCGTTTCTTTTATTGGTGGATTATCCGCAGCGACTGCGATGGTGATTGTTGCGACAGTTACACTCAGTACTATGGTGAGTAATGACCTGATATTACCAAATCTGATCAGGTTTTCCCGACGAAATATAAAAATTGGTAATGATCTTGATAAGTGGATTTTAATAATAAGAAGATTATCAATTACGTTATTGCTGTTGGGGGCGTTTGCTTTTTACAGAATA
>JAUILB010000250.1 GCA_030432815.1 Alphaproteobacteria bacterium
TCTGTTACAATTCTTGCTATTGTACTTGTGATGATATCGCAAAATAAGCTGGTTGAAGAAAATAGCCGGATATTCCCAAAGGAGTTTGTCTATACACTTGACCGCTTAAATGTGGACCAAATGGAAGATCGTCATGAAACGCTGAGAAATCAGATACTGACGATCCCTTATGTGGAAAATTTCACTCTTTCATCACAAGTTCCATATGAACAGAATAATTCAACAATCAGGGCCGCGCGTGTCATAAATGATCTGGAAAACGGTATAAGCCTTAACCAGCTTAACATCGATCATGAATTTGCAAATGTTTATGAAATCCCGATAGTCGCAGGACGAAACATAACGCTTGATAACCCTGCCGACACACATATCCGTGAGCGTGGTTCAGTAAATGTCATGATCAATGAAAGGGCTGTCGTTGCGCTCGACTTTGCTTCTCCCGACGCCGCAATAGGCCAGATATTTTATGAGGATGAAGGTGAGCGCGGTATTACGGCCTACACAATTGTCGGCGTAATGGAGGATCGGAATATTCTGGGCCTCTTTAACAATGTAAAACCGTTCTTCTTTTTCATGAGAGATGCATCTTACAGGTTGGGATCCATTAAAATTTCCCAAAATGCACCTGCAAGCATTATTCAGGATATCGAAGAGGTCTGGCAGGAAGTTTATCCCGATTATCCAATGCAAGGAAAATTCCTCAATGAAACTTTCCAGATGGTATATATGATTTTTGACACTGCAACCAAGGCATTCGCCGCATCAGCCGTTGTCGCACTTGCCTTGGCAGCATTCGGGCTGTTTGGTCTTGCAGCCTTCATGGCCGAACAAAAAACCCGGGAAATTGGTATCAGAAAAGTGCTGGGAGCCAGCAACAATCAAATCGTAAAGCTTCTGATCTGGCAGTTTTCAACACCTGTAGTTTGGTCATTACCTATTGCATTAGGTTTGGCATTCCTAGCGTCGCAGGCATATCTAAATTTCTTTGCTGAAAGGATCGGTATACCAGTAGGCATGTTGATAATCGCAGGAATTAGTGGGCTAATCGTATCCTGGATAACGGTCTCCATTCACGCGCTCAATGTCGCAAGAACGAACCCGGTGAATGCTCTTCATTACGAATAGGAAATAAAAATGCTTTCAAATTACCTGACCATCGCTCTCCGCAATATTGCAAGAAATAAACTTTATGCTGCTATAAATATTCTTGGACTTGCGATGGGGTTGGTGCTGTTCATATTTGGCGGCATTTATTCAGAATATGAATATAATCATGATACATTTTTTAAGAATTATCAGCGAACCTATACGCTTTCGAGCATTTTTGGCAAAGATTCCGGCGTTGAAGGCGTTGAAAACAATACTGTATATACAGCAGTTGCATCACACCTTCGGGCAGAGCACGACATACCGGAAGCTATTGCCCGGACAGTCATACAGGAATTTCTAATATCTGTAGAAGATGACAACTACTATCAGCAGCTTAGATTTGCTGATGCAGACTTATTAAAAATATTTGATTTTGACTATATTCAGGGTGATTCATCCGCGCTTAACAATACAAATGGTGCACTTTTAACAAGATCGATGGCACTAAAACTTTTTAATGATGTGAATGTGATCGGCAAGACACTGATACTTAATCATCAGAATTCTTTTCAGGTTACAGCTGTTATTGAAGACCTGCCCCGAAACAGCCATTTTAATTCAATGCCTGTATTTAACGTGGATCTGGAATTGGTTTTACCTATAACTGCCATGGAACGGGTTATGAATTTTGCGCCCGATGAGAATTTCGGGCTGTTATCTTCCGGTAATATGACCTATGTGATGCTGCCGGAGGAATTTGATCAGGAGTGGCTTCAAACACAGGTAAACGGCGTTTACGAAAGGCATTATTCCGATGAAACAAAAAGATTCATCGGCAGCATAAAAACAAGACCACTTAAAGAAGCAAATACAGCATTCTGGGATATGGTAGGTGTACCTACGATAGAAATAGTGCGCTTACTGGGGCTAGCAGTACTTTTGATTGCCTGCGTAAATTATACAAATCTGGCAACCGCACAATCGCTTGGTCGCGCACGCGAAGTGGGGCTTCGCAAAACGCTCGGCGCCGGTCCCAGGCAGCTTTTAACCCAGTTCATAATTGAAAGCATAACAATCGCAGCTGTCGCAATGATCGTCGCCCTTTGCATTCTTGAAGCTTTAATTCCCACATTTAATAACATTTCCGGGAAAGGCATTGAATTAAACTATGTCAGTATAGCACCATGGCTCCTTGCCACAACACTTGCTGTCGGCATTATTTCGGGTGCTTACCCGGCTTATCTGATCACAAAAACCAGTCCGATTGAAGCTTTACGTGATGGTGGTAAAAAAGGCCGCGCTTCCGCCTGGATTCGAAGTAGCATGATTGCAATCCAGTTTGCCATTTCTGTCTTTATGCTAGCACTTGTTTCTGTGGTTTATGCTCAAAATAAGAATGTTGAACAATCAAGCAATGTTTTTGACAAAGACCATATCTACACACTTGGCAGACTTGATGTTGATCAAATCGCGGAACGTCACGAAATTCTTCGCAATGAATTGCTGGCAATAAGTGGGGTTGAAAACTTTTCACTTTCTTCGCAAGTTCCATTTGAAACTTACCAGAACATGTTTCTGACATCACGAATTATTACGGATATTCCAAATGGGTTTAATATTAATCAGGTCGTCATTGATCCCGAATTTTTAACAACCTACGGCATTTCAATAGTCGCTGGCCGTACAATCAATCGTGATGTCGCCCTAGACACCCATGTCCGTGAAAATGGTGAGGTCAATGTGCTTATAAATAAAATGGCCGCGCGTTCCTTTGGGTTTGATAATCCTGATGAAGCTATTGGCGAAAAAT
This sequence comes from Alphaproteobacteria bacterium, assembly GCA_030432815.1. GTDB lineage: Bacteria > Pseudomonadota > Alphaproteobacteria > Sphingomonadales > Emcibacteraceae > Pseudemcibacter. Next base: position 2,900 of record JAUILB010000250.1, read on the forward strand.
TTTACGAAGATGAAGGTGAACGCGGTATCACCACATATAATATTGTTGGCGTAACTGAAGACATAAATATTATGGGCGTGCATCAACAATTAAAGTCATTTGTATTTTTCATGCGCCCTGCATCATATCGTTTTGCATCACTTACGTTATCAAACAGTGCTTCGATCAATACCATACGCGAAATTGAAAGAGTCTGGAACGACATAATCCCGGAATTTCCCATACAGGGACAGTTTTTAAATGCACAATTTCAACTTATCTATAGCATTTTTGATATGGGATCAAAATCTTTGACTGCCTTTGCCATTTTTGCACTTGTCCTAGCGCTTATAGGTTTGTTTGGTCTGGCTGCGTTCATGGCTGAATGGCGAACTCGTGAAATTGGTATCAGAAAAGTTCTGGGTGCCAATAGCCATCAAATTGCCAAACTGCTGATTTGGCAATTCTCAAAACCCGTACTACTGGCGATACCTTTCGCACTTGGCCTGGCATATTTTGCATCAAACACCTATCTGGAATTATTTGATGACCGGATTGGACTACCATATGCATCACTTCTGATAGCGGGCGGTATAGGTATGCTTTTATCCTGGGCTACGGTGGCAACACACGCCTATAAAGTTGCAAATACAAACCCGGTGAATGCTCTTCATTACGAATAAAGAATAGAAAAGGTTAATAAATGCTCGAAAACTATCTTAAAACAGCAATAAGAAATATACTGCGCAATAAATTATATGCGTTCATTAACATCATCGGGCTTACGATGGGGCTTACTTTGTATATTTTTGGTGGGCTTTTTTATGATTATGAGCATTCTCACGATGCTTTTTTTAAAAATTCTGAGCGCATTTACACAGTCGGTTCAAAATATCTTTCACAAAATGGTGATGGTGAGAGTGTTTTTAACTCACTTTACCCTGCTGCCACTCCTCTCATTAAGACTGAACTAAGCGAAATTGAACATATTGCAAGAACCATCACCCGAAGTTACCTGACTGCTTCCGGAGAAAACACATATTATCAAACCGTTCGATTTGCTGATTTCAGTTTATTGGAAATTTTTGATTTTAACTACATTTCAGGGGACAAATCAGCTTTTAAGAATGGAAGCTCGCTGGTTATGACTAAATCCATGGCTGACAAGTTTTTTCCTGGTGAAGATCCGATTGGAAAAACTATCAGCATCAACCATGAAGTTGATCTGATTGTAGGTGCCGTTATTAAGGACCTTCCCGCAAATACACATTTTAATTCAAACATTACCATTAATCGTCCGCTGGAACTTATTGCCCCAATCTCACTTATTGAAAGGCTTGAGGGAAGAAACGTTGACGAAAACTGGGGCGAAATGTCAACAGGGAACCTTACCTATATTCTGCTACCCGAAACATTGAACCAATCATGGCTTGATGGACAGCTTCACGGCATATATGAACGGCATTATGACGAAGACAGGAGGCGCACTGTATCCGGATTATTTTCACAAAACATCACTTATGTAAATGCATCCGTCTGGGACGAAATTGGCATCCCAGCAATTGATATAGTAAAAATTCTGGGCATTGTGATCCTGTTTGTCGCATGCCTTAACTACACGAACCTTGCAACGGCCCAGTCTTTGCGTCGAGCCCGTGAAGTAGGACTTCGCAAAACGCTCGGGGCAAGTCCAGCACAGTTACTTGTGCAGT
>JAUILB010000003.1 GCA_030432815.1 Alphaproteobacteria bacterium
TGTTATTGGCTGCTGCTTAATTATCATATTTGCGAACCCAAGTACTTTGGTCGGCCGTTTGCTTTCAACAAAAATATTGATCTTTATCGGGCTTATATCTTATTCGCTTTACCTATGGCATCAGCCGATATTTGCATTGATACGCGTGCGAACACTGGGCGAACCTTCATTGACAGTATTCATCATTGCTATTCTAGCCAGCGTTGTTCTGGCATGCTTTAGCTGGAAATTTATTGAAGTGCCCTTTCGCAATAAACAAAAAGTCAGCAGGGCCGCGATTTTCAAATTTTCGGCTGCGTCCATATCCCTCTTTTTCTTAGCTGGTTTAAGTAGTTTCTATATCAACAATAGCAAGCCATTTATTGAGGTAGCAGCACCACCAATAACAAGCGATAATACCGAGATTATGGTGGAAAATGTCCCGCCTACTGCTGAAACACCGCATGTTACTTTCCCTGAGCGCGAAAGTGAGCCAAAAGAAGTCATAGCAAGCGAAGTTGAATTTATGGTGGAGCCCGAGCAAATCGTTGAGAGCATGCCGGAAACAGCAGATATTGTTTATCCGGACGTGCTTCAGGAAGTGCGCGAAAACCTAAGGGTAACAAGAGTTATTCAAGAACCTTCAAGAACGCGAAATTATGAGTGGGAACTTGCACAGGATAACTATTTTGAAGAGTGCCACTCCGGAGACATAGATTATTTAAGACCTCACAAAGCGTGCCGGTATTTCGATAGAAGCAATGTTAGCTGGGCCATATTGGGTGATAGCCATTCCAACAGCTTGGGCATCGCGCTTGCTGAAAGATTAGAGACGAGAAACGCAGGACTGTTGCATTTGAGTTTTGGTGGTTGTCCACCAGCACTAACATTTATAAGTTCAAACGACGGATGCACGTCCTGGACCAGAGAGGCAATTTCTTATCTGGAAAATAATGATGAAATAGAAAATGTTGTTATGACGTACCATCACGGTTTGTATCTGCAAGGCGACCATTTGGATAGCTACCCCAATTTACCAGAATATAGCGTCGGGGAAGCCATGTATGGCGAAGATGAAAGATTAGATGAAGCCGGTTTAAAGGAAGTATATTGGCAAAGCTTTACCAGCATGATTGCAAGGCTGCAGGATTCTGGAAAAACCGTATACGTCACATTCCCATTACCCGTTCTTCCCGATAATATCTACAAAGACCATCTATTCGATATCCAAAAAGGTGCACCATATGATTATTATCTTGCCAGGAATCACTTTATTCTTCGAAAGCTTGAAACGCTGCCTTACGGCGACAAACTAAAAGCAATAAACTCGGCGAAAATCTTTTGCAATGGTACAAGCTGCCCCGGTGTAAGGAATGGTCGCTTACTATATTTCGATGACAATCATTTAAACATTTACGGCGCAAGTCTTTTGGTAGACGAAATTTTTTCGAATTAGCGTGTTAATTCTACGTTGAACCGTACCCTTAAAGCTTTTTAGACGCAAGTTATTGATGAAGGCGACATCCTCGCTATATTTACAGATTATAAATCAACTATAAGCGACATAGAACTACCGCAGGTGATCGCATCAAAAGTGATATCGACAACAATGACAGCGTCCTTTACATGAAAGGTGATGAAATGTTCCCGCAATGCGGGTTTCTAGCGACCGTTGTAGAAATCCTCAACTAATTTAATGTAGATTACGTACTTCGGGACGAAAGCATGCGCGGCGAGCTTGTCGACCACTTCGCAAGTGTTGGTATCGAACCCAAATAATTTTTCGTTATTCTATTGCACAACCTAGGTGCCTATGCGGGCGCTTTTTTCAGTATTATTGAGTTAAGTCAATTTTCCTGAACCGTTTTCTGTTACTATTTCGCAATGGTATTCGAATGAAATCGCGTTCGGGCCAGAAAGAAAAGTTCAACATGGAACACAAAAAATATCAAATTTATCAGGTTTGGGATTTACCGACCCGGCTTTTTCACTGGATTAATTTCCTGTCGCTTCTCGGGCTGATCGCAGCCGGAACAGTAATCTTATGGGGCGGCACACTCGGCCTTACTAATGACGGCAAGGTCCTGATGAAAAGCATCCACGTTTGTATAGGGTATGTCTTTGCGACAAATCTTGGTCTGCGCCTGATCTGGGCCTTTGTCGGCAACAAACATGCCCGCTGGAAAAGTTTACTGCCCTTTGGTCCGGGCTATTTCACCCGGCTAAAGAGTTATTTTGCAGCTACAAAACCCGGCCGATCGCAATATTTTATAGGGCATAACCCTCTAGGCCAACTGGCCATCGGTGCAATTCTGCTGGCACTCGTCGCTATGGCAGCGACAGGGTTAGTTTTGGCAGGAACCGATATTTATTTCCCCCCCTTTGGTACTCTGTTTCAGGGATGGATCGCCGCGCCTGGTATCGACCCGTCGCAGATCATACCCAACGTCAAGGATAATGTGGACGCTGCTGCTTATACTGAGATGCGTGCCTTCCGCGAACCTTTCATCCTTGTTCATTACTGGGTTTTCTTTATTTTCCTCGGGCTTGCAGCGCTGCATATTATTGCTGTAATCCATACCGAGATAACCTCAGGCGTCAACCTGATTTCAGCAATGTTCAGTGGTAAAAAAAACCTGCCCGATGACCCTGAGGATAAAGAATAAGGGATCTAATAGAAATAGATGAGTAGGTTATTCCCAATAATATAATGGATGTGTGGATATCAAATGTTGATGATTGCATAAGAGAGTATCTTTCTCCATCTAATAATAGCTGATAATTAGTAATTACTGCTTCTGGTCGACAGCGGACATTCAAAATCATACGATGTTCTATACAATGCTATTGAAAATTTCCCGTATATTTTAGTGCAAGCATAGTGTTGTAATTAGAAGATAAAATTCAAGGATATTAGTTTCTGGGTCTGCTTTTAAAGGTTACAGGTACAAGAGACGCACAGTTATCAATTGCCCCGTTCAAGCTATAATATTTTGCTGAGTTTAAGTTATCATTATATTCGTACAGTCTATATAAACGATAAAACTTCTCATTCTCTTTTGAAAAATTGATCTCAATGTGAGACGTCTGAAAGGCGGATAATGAATTACCTCTTGTGGTTTTGACTTTGATAAAGACTTTATTACCTTGGTTATCAAATGATTGAATATCAAAACCGGCTTTTTTACCTGTCAAATGTTCAGATAAACCAACTTTCTCCGCTAGATCATACTTGCCTTGTTTTTTCAACTTTTCCTGTTCGTACTTAAGGACTAACTGCGCTCCCGCGTGCCTAAGGTTTAAGTCCTCGATCTCATTCTCAAGAAAGTTAGGAAGAATTTTTTTTCTGAAATTAATTGTCGATAATCCTTCACCAAATGTATTTGTTGGGCTTTCGCATTTCTCCAAGTTGTCATGTATTCTGTCTCTGGAATAGGAACGAAGAGATTTTTGTTCAATCGAAATAAATGGTAGTGTTTCTTCGTTAAGTTCGAAGTTATTTAATTGAAATTTAAACCAAACCGGATTTTGGCGTTCTTTATCGTGCGTAAGGTATGATAAGGTTCCTAGATAAATATATTTATCTTTTCTCTTTTTATTTACAAAAAGATGAATTTTATCAAAATCATCATCATGTTCTATCCACTTGGAAACTATATTATTTCTAAGTGACTGAGAAGGGTGAGAAGGCCAAGTTAGTATGCCATTCTCACAAATACCGATTTCACTAATGTCCGGGTTTATCACGCCGTCTAAGGTTTCAAAAAAAATGAAATCATTTGCTCGTTTTGGAACTGACACGACGCGTTGAACGCCCCATGCCCCTTGGCCTGGTGTAAAAATAGATTGGCATTTAAACAATTTGTGCAATTCTCGTCGGTAGTAATACCGACCAGCTTTTAGTTTTTGCAATTCCCTATTCTCACTTTTTTATTTTTTGAAACTGCAACTATCGAGCATCGTCAAAATGATCCTAAATTACAATTACTTACTCCCACTAAACAGTAATAAACATATATACCATATATTACTATCTAAATTTTATTTGCTGACAGTATTGACAATCTGAATGACCGCTTTTGGCCGAAAGCAGTCATTCAATTATTCAAATATATAAAAAAATACCTCTAAGCACCCGCGCCGCAGTCTATGCAGTGTTTAGGTGGTTTTTCGCCCAGTTTCAGTTTGCTGTTCAGATCCCGAAGGGCGGTTCTAAGTCCTTCTTCGATTACCGGATGATAAAACGGCATTTCGAGTATTTCTGAAATGGTCATTTTCTGCTGATGCGCCCATGCAAGCAAGTGTGCAAGATGTTCGGCGCGCGGGCCAAAAATTTCAGCACCCAACAATAATCCTGTGCCAATTTCACCATATACATGCAAAATCCCTTTATTGACCAGCATGGTACGGCTTCGTCCCTGGCTTTCAAACGAAACCTTGCCTGTGGCAAAGCATCCTTCGTTTAGGGACGTATATGAACTGCCGACTGTGGCAAGTTGCGGGTCAGAAAATACAATCCCAAGCGGGGAGGAACGGTGCCCCGTCCGGACATCGGGATAATTTGCCGCATTATTTCCGGCAATCCGGCCCTCATCCGCCGCTTCATGGAGAAGGGGTTTGTCGTTATTGGCATCCCCCGCAATGAAGACGGGATGGTCACCAATCTGCATGGTATATGGATTAAAGACTGGCACACCGTTTTCATCAAGTGGCAAAGATGTATTTTCAAGACCAAGTTTTTTAACATTTGGTGTGCGGCCGGTTGTCGCCAACACATAATCAAAACGGGACGTCACACATTCACCGTTAAAATCCCGGTATGTGATTTCAACCTGATCACCAATTTGTTTAATCGATGTCACATCGGCATCCGGGTTGATATAAAATTCGTCCTGGAAGGTTTTGGTTGCGTATTCAAGGATTTCCGGATCACTGAGCGGACCAACAAAGCCGCCACGCCCGAAAATTTTAACATCAACACCCAGCCGGTGGAGCGCCTGCCCAAGTTCAAGCCCGATAACACCCGGGCCAAAAAGTGCTACAGATTTTGGAAGATCATCCCAATCAAAAACATCATCATTTATAATAAGGCGGTCGGTAACATCCTGAAAAATTGGCGGGATTGCGGGCGATGATCCTGTTGCAATAACGATTGATTTTGCTTCAATTTCAAGTTTGTCGTCAATGACGAGCGTATTATCATTTTTAAACTTTGCGTACCCTTTAATCCGGTGATCCGGGTTAAAACCTTCCACGCTTTCAATCACAAATCCGACAAAGCGGTCCCGTTCCGCCTTTACCCTTTCCATAACGGCGCGACCGTCAATGCTCGTGATTTCGGCATTAACGCCAAATTTATATGCTTTTTCAGCGTTGTGTGCGGCTTCCGCGGCCGCAATAAGAAGTTTGCTTGGCATACAGCCAACACGGGCGCAGGTGGTGCCGTATTTACCGCTTTCAATAAGTGCAATACTATCCGTTTTTTTTACCGCTGTGCGGTAAGCAACCATTCCGGCTGTGCCTGTACCAATGATGGCGACATCTACTTTTTTCTTTTGCATGATCTTCTTTCTTTATAATTATTTTATGTTTGCGGATTGGTGTTTGCATCTTCACAGTCTGCCAGCGTATGCAATAATGGCTGAATATCTTCCCGTGTATATCTTTGTGTGATATGTTGAGGACAATTCCAGTCAAACCCTAATATAGTGATAATCAGTCCTCGTTCAACATGTGCCGTATAATTATCCGGTTCAAGTTTACGGCGTATTTCGCTGTCAGCTTCTTCCACAATTTGAATATGGCCGATCATCTTAAGCCGGCGTCTGTTTTTATAATCCATAAAGAAAAGGGATACTTTGTTGTTGGTTTTGAAATTGCCAACACTGATATATTGTTTGTTTCCGCTAAAGTCGGAAAAGCCAATTGTTTTTTCATCAATAATTTTGATAAATCCCTTTGGACCACCCCGATGCTGGATGTACGGCCAGCCTTCCTCATTGACGGATGCCATATAAAAACTGTCACAGTTTACAATAAATTGAATTTCTGCAACGCCTAGAACATTATTATAATCTTCGCCCCGTTCCATACGTGCATAGCTTTTTCTACTGCCATATTGTTCCTGAAGGTCTTTTACATTTTTTGTAAACATTATTTCTGCGTATTGGTGTCCCATAATCTTTCTCATAAATTCTGTATTTAAGGACGATCTAAAAATAAATTTGTTACATTTACTGATCGGTTAATGTTCCATTTAATGATGGTTAACTAATCTGTCAAGGTTATATCAATAATATTTAGCTTATTTATAAAATTAATGATATATATTTAGTTATTAATTATGTATTTAATAAAGTTATATTAATAAATATAAGATTAACTGATAAGTTAATGTATGGGGAAATATGAGTATATCGAAAAAACCACAACTAATTGAAAAAGCATTGATCGCCTTTAATAAAGGGGGGTATCAGGCCGTCGGTATGGACCGTCTTGCAAAAGAAACCGGCACATCAAAAACATCAATATACAAGCATTTTGCAACCAAGGAAGATTTGATTGTGGCTGTGCTTAATCATCGTGATGAAAAATTCCGAAACTGGTTTGTGAACCGGATCGAAGAACTTGCCGATACGCCGATAGGACGTTTGCTGGCATCGTTTGATGCCCTTGATGAATGGTTTCAGGGTGATGATTTTTTAAGTTGTATGTTCATTCGTGCATCCTGCGAATATCTTGATCGTGAGCACCCAATCCACAAGGCCAGCGAACGCCATAAAAGGTTGCTGACGGCTTATGTAATCGGTCTGGCTGAGCAGGCGGGTGCAGCAGAGCCCGGTAAACTGGCCCGGCAATTGATGCTGCTAAAAGAAGGGGCGATCATAACTGCCCATATCCATGGTCCGGATTGTGTTGCGGCCAATGCCAAAGCTGCGGCAAAAATACTAATTGACCATTATATGAATAATTAACGTTCCTGAAAAGATAATTATAAACGAATTCAGCAGAAATTATTTAAGTGTTTCCAATGTTTTTAAAGCTATTCTTTTAATGGCTTCCGTGTATCTTACATAACCCGTACAACGACATAAATTTGATCCTACCCATTCGTCGATCATGGCATCAAGTTTATGTTCATTCACAGGATTATTTTTAAGCCTTTCCAGGAGGCCTGTCGCAGCAATTAAGAAACCCGGTGTACAATAACCACATTGAAACGAAAAATTTTCAAGAAAGGCTTTTTGAATCGGGGCAAGATTGTTTTCTGTACCTAAACTTTCAACAGTAAAAATCTCCGCGTCATTTAAATTTTCTATTTCCGCCAAACAGGATAATGTCGTTTCCAATGGGGCATCTTGTTCATATTTGACCAAAACTGTACATGCTCTGCATGCACCAATACCACAGGAAAATTTGGTTCCTGTTAAGTTTAGTTCTTCATGAAGATAGTCAACAAGCCGCATGTCGCCATTTTCTGCACTTACTTCATATTTTTTATTATTCACTGAAAATTTTATAACGTCACTCATGATAGGACCTCACTTATATCATTTTCAGTAACAGGTAGCTTTGTAAAACGGTGCCCACTTGTTGCCATAGATAACGCATTCAGCAATGCCGCCGGAATAGGGCACATAACGGCTTCAGCAATGCCCCTTGCTGTTTTTTCCCCTTCGGACGGGTCAAGAATAATAAGTTCCGGTTTTCTTGGCATGTCTGACAATGATGCAATCTTATATTGATCAAGGTTCCATTCACCATTTCCCGGTCCAGCCGGTGTATTTGGGCAATCTTCAAATAATACATAGCCAATGGCCATAGCAAGCCCACCTTCGTATTGGCCACTTATAATTTCTGGGCATATTTGCCTTCCGGCATCAAGAACGGTTACGCAATCTTCAACTTTGACCTTTTTGCTATCCTCATCAATTATAACCGATATAAGTGTACCGCAGGGCGCAAAATTGCTGTGACCGTAACGTTCTTTTTTCTCTGGCGGATAATAAAAATTGCTGCGATCAAGGGGGGATAAATTATCAGCAGAACTTCCCATGGCAATAAAATCCAAAGGCAGGTTCATATCAGTATTTGAGAATTCGAAATCCATCCTGACAAATTCGGTTATGTATGACGCATGAACAACAGTTAGGGAAGGCAAACCCTTTTCAAAAATAACTGCGACAATTTGATCCCACGATAGTGGTGGGCGTCCTTCGGTTATAAGTTTGCCTTCCTGCCAGGACACTGAATCCAAATCAAGCTCTGCGTTCCAAATCAAAGAAGCGGCTGGAAGCACAGTTTCAAGCATCAGAGTAAGTGCTGCTTGTTCAACCACGTGAAATTGATGAAAAGCGGAAAGGCATGCTGATGATGCGCTTAACCTGGCTTTTACATAGCGACCATTAATTTCATCTTCGATTAAGCCAAATTTACTTAAAGCGTGTGTAAATATGTTCGGGTATTCTTCGTAAGAACTCGATAGCTCAAGACGATTAAATAAGGCAACTTCACCCATATTAATATGATTGGCATTTCTGCCTAAATAGGTTGCCGGTGCAAGCCCCAGTGCCGTTGCGGCACCATTACCCATATCAATATAAGGGCTATGTATTGTTACTGAGCCATTTCGCCCTATTTCTATACTTCCGTACATTCCATCGCGTTTATTACCATATGGTTGATTGGCAATCGCAAGACCAACGCCGTACTTTAAGCCGGATTTTTCCAATTCCTGTTGCCTGACGGTTCTGTTTTGCCAAAGTTGGTGTTTTTCCAGTTTATCCAATATTTTATTTATTTGTAATTTTTTTAAAATAGGGGCGCCCGTAATGGTCTTGCTATTTTGATCAAGTAAATTTTTTCTTCTTATGTCGAACGGATCGATACCGAGTGAGTGTGCGGCTTCATCCAATAATGCTTCTATTGCTATTACTGCCTGTGGTACTCCAAACCCGCGTTGTGATCCGCCAATTAGGTCTTTTGTATCGGTTGCTTCACCATGTGAAATTGCTTTTTCTATCTCATAGCAGTTATTTGTATTCATAGCAGCTACATCAGCAACATATGGACTAAGGTTCATGCGGCCGCCACCATTCATTACAAATTTACTTCTCAGCGCTTTAATTCGCCCTTCATTATCAAGTGCGATTTTTTCATAAAAATTAGTTTCGTGCCGTTTTAGGCCAACCTGGAATTGTTCAAACCGATCATATGTCCAACGCAATGGCCCATCAGAATAGGCGGCACATAATGCAAGATATCGTGGAAAAAATGAATCGTCGCGACCACCAAATCCGCCACCCGGATAACAGGCCATAAGATCTATAGCTGATAGTTTGAATTTACATTTATCAAGTTCAAATATTTCAGCGATATTTCTCATATCGGCGGATGGAGACTGTGTCCCAAGCACAAGGTTTAATTTTCCAGTATTATGATCAAACCAGACTAGGCCAGCTTCCGGTTCCATAAACATGGGATCTGTTGCCTGGGTGTGAAATTCACGTTCAAATATTGTCCATTTATCTGAACTTAATTCATTCTCTATCAATGGGGTAATTTCAGAAAGAAGTTCATCATAATTTTCACTGACATCGACATAATTAAAACCAGTTTCATCATTCCTGACATAGGTATTTTGTGGTGAATATTTTGTCGTCCCCTGTTTTTCTGCAATATTACCATATTTAATGATTTCTTTATTAAATTGTAAAATTTGTTTTGCTTTACGGTAAGTTTGAAAATCTTCAAATATCAACATGGCAACAGGCTGCCCGCAATATTCAGCGGCATGTCCAGCCTTAACGAAGAACGGTTTTTCCATTCCGCCCGCAATGCTCATGCGGTCACGCGCTATCACATTTTCATCTATTATGGATAAGGGTTGTAATTCTGGTGGTAAAGCTGATAAGTCATATCCATCTATAATCTGATTATTACGGTCTGTACGAACAGCGTAAAGGTACCTTTCTGTATCTGGCCACCCGTTCATATCCCTCGCATGATAATCACGTGCATATATTTTTTGCCCCAAAACTTTTGCAATTCCTTCAATGCGCTGGTTTGCTTTACCTGGAATTGGCGCCCATGCCGGATTACCGCCTGATTTATTGTTATTTTTAGTAGCTGATAAGGATCGTAACGGCAGGCCACTGAAACTTAATGTTACTGTGGTTCCGCATGCCAGTGTTTTGATAAAACTCCGTCGATTAATTTCCCAAGACATAAAATAAATAGTGTTTCTTTTTAATTGTCACGTTGGCCTATCCTACTTTAGATGCCGTTAATTTTAGCTTAATTCAATTTAGCTTATGCTGTATTAAATAAGATTATTGGAAGCAACGGGCAATAAGAAGTAGTTCTGTTTTAAACAGGGTGGCTAGCTTATTCACTTACAAGATCATATATTACAGGTGAAATTCGCTCCACGATATAGGCAACGCCCTCGGCATTTGGGTGAATACGGTCACTTTGATTGAGCTCAATTTCCCCGGCGACGCCGTCCAGATAAAAAGGATAAAGTGCCACACCGTGTTTTTCTGCGACTTCCGGATAAATGCTATTAAAGCTATTACCATAAACCCCACCAAGGTTGGGTGGTGCAACCATTCCCGCAATAAGCGTTGGAATGTTTTTATTTTTAAGCAGTTCAGTCATTTTATCCATATTGCGCCGGGTGAGGTCAGGGTGAATACCCCTTAAGGCGTCATTTCCGCCAAAAAGCAGGACAACAAGATCCAGATCCGGATAACTGGAAATAACCCATTCAAGGCGCGACATACCGCCGGATGATGTATCGCCCGATACGCCGGCATTATGGACAGTTATATTCGGGTTTAATTCTTTTAGTTTTTCTTCGAGCTGCGCAGGAAATGATAATTCAGGGGCTAGCCCATACCCGGCAACAAGACTGTCACCAACAATCAATATATTAACATCATTTTCTGATACATTTGCGGCTGGGATTATTGATGTTTCTTCCTGTGGATTATCATCGCTTGCACTTACTTTTTGCAATGTGTCATCCATTTGTGAAAGCAGCGTTTGAACCCGGTCTTGTCGGTCAATGCTGACAAGCATTTCACTGACCATTGGTGAAATGCGTCCGGCAATTACGGTATTACCAAACTTATTCGGGTGAATGCCGTCAGGTTGGTTAAGTTCCGGAACACCGGCTACGCCTTCCAGAAAAAAGGGATCAAGAACTACCTGATATTTATCCGCCAGGTCCGTATAGACGTCATTAAGTCTATCTGAAAACCCAAGATACCCATTATAGGGGATAATCAGACCAGCCATTATTGTTGGAATGCCCCGGGATGTGATTTTTTCAAGCATCAAATCCATATTTTTATGGGTAAAATCAGTAGGGACCTGCTCGAAATAATCGTTTCCGCCAAATATAAAAATGACCATGTCAATGTCAGGGTTCTCATCAAGTACTTCATCAATAACTGTCAAAGCGCGTTCGGAAGTAAAACCGTCAAATCCGGCGGATATCACATCGACAGAATGGCCTATCTGACGTAAGTTTGTTTCAAGCCGGTCTGGAAAGCTGTCACCTTCATCCAAACCGTTGGAAGAAAACAGGCTGTCACCAAAGGCAAGGATTTTTTTTGTTTCCTGCGCATGTATTGGGCTTATTGTTGCGTATAAGGATACAATTAACGCTATAATCGTAAAAATAGTACGTTTTAGCGCATTTTTTTTGCCCATATGGCTTTGAAGATTTAGATTTCTAATGTAAAACACTTACAAATTCCCATCGATTTAAAATGGTTTAACGAGTTAACATATGATCAACGACATAATTCTTGAGTTAAAGAATATTCATCTACGGCTCAAAAGCAACGATTTTGAGGTCAACATCCTAAATGGTATAGATTTAAAAGTTGTTAAAGGTAAGGCAGTTGCTATTCTTGGAGCGTCGGGATCGGGAAAATCAAGTATGATGTCGGTTATGAATGGTCTGGAACGCCAAACCGAAGGCAGCGTAATGGTCGCCGGTCATGTTCTTGACCGGATGAATGAAGATGAGCTTGCCATGTTCCGCAGGGATAATATTGGCATAATATTACAGGCATTTCATCTGATCCCTACTATGACGGCTCTTGAAAATGTGGCAGTTCCGCTTGAACTTGCTGGCGTAAATGATGCAGAGGCGAAGGCAAAAGAGATGCTGACGGATGTTGGCCTTGATCATCGTATGGATCATTATCCGACGCAACTTTCAGGTGGTGAACAGCAACGTGTTGCGATTGCGCGGGCAATGGCACCGGAACCTAAAATATTATTTGCTGATGAGCCTACGGGAAACCTTGATGGAAAAACGGGGCATAATATTATTGAGCTTATCTTCCAACTAAAAGACAAGAATGATGCCACGCTCATACTGATCACCCATGATCAGGAGCTAGCGGAAAAATGTGATGAAATAATCCATATTGAGGATGGATTAATTACCGATAATAGAAATGTTCATGAGAATGAAGGTAAAAAGGTGGCCGAATAATGGTTGCATTAAAGTTTGCATTACGGGAAATCAGGTTTGCTTTTAAACAGTTCAGGATTTTTATTGCCTGCCTGTTTCTTGGCACGGCGATTATCGCTTCTGTTGGCTCAGTCACAACCAATATTGCGGAAAGTCTTGCAAGGGACGCGCAAATGTTTCTTGGTGGGGATGTGGAAATTGAAACAAATCAACGCACCCTTACAGATGAAGAAATGGCCTATGTCGTGGAGCGCGCAGAAAAAGTTTCGCTGGTTACTGAACTTCGCGCAATGGCTCATACCGAAGGTTTCACCGATAGCAGCCTTATTGAAATAAAGGCGGTTGATGAACTTTATCCAATGTTTGGGGTTCTTGAAACATCATCCGGGCTTTCACCAAGAGAACTTCTTGATAAGAAAAACGGCAGGTGGGGCGCGGTCCCCGCAGAGGCAATTGCCACAAGATTAGGTTTAAAGGAAGGCGACACCGTTAACATCGGTAATGTCGCCTATGAAGTTCGCGGCATTACGGTACGCGAACCGGACAGTTCAAGTGCCGGGTTTCAGCTTGCACCAACTATAATCGTTTCGCAAGGTAGTATGGATGAAACCGGCCTGATTACCTTTGGTAGTCTGGTTGAATATAATTACCGGCTTAAACTTCCTGAAGGTGCGGACAGCCAACTGTTTGAAGAAACCATTGAAGCCGATTTCCCGGAAAGTGAATGGCGTGTACGCGATAAAACGGGCGGTGGCGGACAAACTCAGCGGTTTATTGATCGCATGGGGCAATTTATGACGCTTGTTGGGTTAACGGCACTTCTTGTTGGGGGGGTTGGCGTAAGTAATGCCGTTCATGGTTATTTAAATTCAAAAACCAATACGATTGCCACTTTTAAAATTTTGGGTGCGCAGTCTGATACGATTTTCAGGATTTATCTTTATCAGATTTTGATAATGGCTGCGATTTCAATATCCCTCGGCCTGTTGGCGGGGGGAAGTCTGCCGTGGATATTTGCAGATTATCTGGAAAGTAAAATGCCAATTGCCATTGCGCGGGAATTTTATTTTACGCCGCTGGCAGTGGCTGCTTTTTACAGCATTCTGATCAGTTTGATATTCACACTTTGGCCACTTGCAAAAGCAAAAAACATATCAGCTCGTCAACTCTTTCGTATTACGATTTCTGATCCTCAGGGTGACCAGTTGCCAAAAGGATATCTTTATACGATTATAGGTATGGCTACAGTCATGCTGTCTATGGTTTTTTATACGGCGGATTACCGTGAACTCACCGGCTATTTTATTGGTGGTATGTTGGCATCATTTGCGCTTTTACTGGGAACAGGTTATCTGGTCAGGGAGGGCGTTTCCAAACTGCCTAGAAAATTTAGCCCCGCTTTGCGGATAGCGCTTTCCAACATAACCCGGCCCGGTAATTCTACCCTTTCAATTATCCTTTCACTTGGACTTGGCTTGATACTTCTGACATCCATTGCACTGGTTGAATATAGCCTGGAAAGTGAAATTGAGAGGCGGGTCGACACCGATGCGCCAAGCTATTTTTTCCTGGATATCCAGAAAGCGGATCACGATGAATTTAAAGCATTTACCGAAGCACGGGAAGGGGTGAGCCTTTACCGGACTGTTCCTAACCTTCGGGGACGGATCACCCATGTCAAAGGTATTCCTGCTGATGAAGTAGAGGTGGGCCCCGAAGCAAGATGGATACTACGGGGTGACCGTGGTATGACATTTACCGAGGAATTACCAGAGGATAATACACTTGTATTTGGCGACTGGTGGCCGGCTGATTATGACGGGGAACCTGAGGTTTCTTTAAGTTATGACGCTTATCAGGCACTTAAGCTTTCCCCTGGGGATGAGATTACCATCAACGTCTTGGGTCGCAGTTTTGATGTAAGGGTAAGATCTGCACGGGAAGTTGACTGGGGTGGTTTTGGTATTAATTATGCCATGATGTTTGATCCCAAAGTGCTTCGTGATGCGCCCTTTACCTATGTTGGTACCATAAAATCCACAAATGAAACAGAAGCCGCAAATTATCAGGCAATTACTCGTGCCTATCCGAATATTACAACGGTGCGCTTAAAAGAAGTGCTGGAAAATGTTCAAGTGCTGCTTGAGCAGATAAAAGGGGCGATAGACGTAATGGCATCAATTACAATTGTTGCCGGCATATTGGTATTAAGCGGTGCCATTGCCGCCGGTCATAAAGGCCGCATCTATGATAGCGCGGTACTGAAAGTTGTGGGTGCGACCCGAAAAGACATATTAAAGGCTTATATTTTTGAATTTATTATTCTTGGTGTTGCGACGGGGATTGTCGCTATTATTCTTGGCTCGGTGGCAGCATACGGCATTGTCGTCGGGATCATGGAAATGCAGTGGGTGTTTTCACTGGATATACCGCTTCTGACCGTTATCGCTGCCATTCTCATCACTATGTCTATTGGCATGTTTAGTATATATAAGGCTATGTCCGTAAGGCCGGCCCAGGTGCTTCGTGGCGTTTAACAGACGGACATTATCAGCTTAAGTGCCTGTATCACGGTTTCTTGTCTGACTGACGCACGGCCAATATCACCAAAAAGATATTTTTTATGAATGGCATCTTCGCCACGTTTCATAACGGCCATATGCACCAGCCCGACAGGTTTATGCACGGAACCGCCACCAGGGCCAGCTATCCCGGTTACAGAAATGGCAATATCCGCTTCGGAATTTTCAAGTGCTCCGGTTACCATTGCAATTGCGGTTTCCGGGCTAACTGCACCGTGACGATTTAAAATATCGTCAGATATTCCAAGCATATCCATTTTGGCTTGATTTGAATAAGTAATAAAACCCCGGTCAACTACGTCTGATGAACCTGCGATTTCCGTAAGTGATCCAATAATAAGACCCCCAGTACAGGATTCTGCTGTGGCAATCTGGTACTTTTTTGTGCGGCAAAGTTCCAGAGCTTCAGTAGCAAGCGATTTTATCTGATCAGAGAACATAGTGATTTACAGCAAGAAGCACTGCTGCCCCCATAATCCCGGCAATCACATCATCCATCATTACACCATAAGCGTCATGACGCCTGTCAAAGATATTAATTGGCCAGGGTTTCATAATGTCAAATATTCTGAAAGCGAGCAGTGCCAGAATATATTGCCCAGGGTGCTGGTTATCCACGATGGCCAGACAGACTATCCACTGTCCCACCACTTCATCTACTACAACTTCACCGGGGTCTTCTTTCCCGGTTTCTTTAATATATGCTGTGGTAGTCATTAGCCCGATGACAAAAACGATAAGTGCCGCGTTTACAAGTCCAAAAATGCCGGCATTTTCAATAATCAGCCATGCAAAGGGAAGGGCCGCGATACTTCCAAATGTCCCTGGTGCAAACGGTATAAGGCCGGAATAAAACCAGGTTGAAATCATCAGGGAAGGATGAAAAAAAGATTTATTCCAGTTGGTTAACGCCATATTAGCAGCTCACTGTTTTTGCATAGGGGTTTTCCCCGCCCGCTGAAATTTCAAAGGCATATTCGATAAGCTGGTGTAAAATATCGGTATCCACATCAGAGAGCCTGTTAATATTCAGGCACGCCTTGCCGTTTTTATATTTTCCCAACTCTTTCATAAGCGGATGATTTTGAAAACCATAAAAAAGATATACTGAAATATAATGTTTTCTTGGGGAAAAACCAATTTGAAAAATATCACCTTCACGGCCGCTTTTATATTTATAGTGGTAGCTGCCAAATCCAACCATATTATCACCCCACATTTTGGGAGTTAATCCTGTTATTTCCTTCATCATTTCAAGAATTTCATAACTGTCTGACCGTTTTTCATCATGAAGGATTGAATTTATAAAATCCTCTACGCTGGCATCTGTTTGTTTTGTTTTATTTTCAGCCATTCTTTACTCCGGTAATCTAATGGTTGCTATGGCCTGTGCCATGATGCCTTCACCTTTGCCCGTAAATCCAAGTTTTTCGGTTGTTGTTGCTTTTACACTGATGCGCGCAATATCAAGATCAACTATTTCAGAAATCCTGTCACGGATCAAATCACGGTGTGGACCTATCTTTGGTGCTTCGCAAATGATGGTCAGGTCAATATTCGCAATAACACCGTCTGCTTCATCAACAAGTTTAGCCGCATGTTTTAAGAATATATCCGAACTTGCCCCTTTCCATTTGTCGTCACTGGGAGGGAAGTGTTCGCCAATATCCCCCATAGCCATTGCCCCAAGGATAGCATCCGTAATGGCGTGTAGCGCGACGTCCGCGTCCGAATGCCCCTTAAGTTTTTTGTTATAGGGAATTTTTATACCCCCAAGAATGACACTGTCACCTTCCTCAAATGCATGGACGTCAATACCATACCCAATTCTTACGTCAGTATAATTTTTCCCGGTCATCATTTCGGCTTTTCTTAAATCTTCTTCTGTTGTTATTTTGAAGTTATCTTCAGATCCCAGTATTACGTTTACTTTTATTCCATTTTGTTCGGCGATGGCACTATCGTCCGTTAATTCACGGTCTTTTGACGTTTCATGGGCTTTTAAAATTGTCTCATAATCAAATACCTGCGGTGTCTGCGCCCGGTAAAGGTAATTACGGTCAATCGTATTATTTATAAAATCATCAGTCATATATTTAATTGTATCTGATACTTTTAGCGCCGGAATAACCGCACCGGATATTTCAACATTTTCGGCAAGTTCTTTGATCAGCCGTTCAGAAACAAAAGGCCGTGCAGCATCATGGATGAATACGTTTTTTGGGTTTATTTCCCGGGCTGCCAACAGGCCGTTTAGCACTGATTGTTGCCGTGTATCTCCCCCCATTACGGCATGAGGCAAATTTAGTCCGTAAATAGCATTATCATATAAATTTTGGTCGTCAGGATGGATAACAACCTGAATATAATCAATGTTTTTACTGTTTAAAAATACATTAATCGTGCGGCGCAGTATCGAAACACCGTTTATTTCCAGGTATTGTTTCGGTATTTCCCCGCCCACACGCTGGCCACGGCCCGCGGCTACAATGATGGCTGCATTTTTTATTGTCATGGGGTGGACGCTATCATTTTTGACGGTAAATGTCGTCAATAATCTGTAACTTTTTGGGCTTTGACCTTTGGAACCATTTGCGCTATATTGCCGCCGAAATTGATTAATTTTTAGACACATTGGAAAGTTGCTTATTTTTTAATCATGAATTTTGATCTTAAACCTATAAAGCTTGGTCCTGTGACCATTGAAGATCCCGTTTTATTATGCCCAATGGCAGGTGTAACGGATTTACCATTCAGAAGGCTTGTTAAGCGTTTTGGAGCAGGTCTTGTGACGTCCGAAATGATTGCAAGTCAGGCCATGATCAGGGACCATAAACGCACCCATAAAATGGCAGCAGCGGAAAGCGATGAGTATCTTATGTCCGTTCAGCTTGCCGGCTGTGATCCTGAAATGATGGCGGAAGCCGCACGGATGAATGAAGATAAGGGGGCGCAGATTATTGACATCAATATGGGATGTCCTGCTAAAAAGATTGTAAACGGTTATGCGGGGTCAGCCTTAATGCAGGACCTTGATGAAGCCAGAAAAATTATAACGGCAACTGTAAATGCGGTGGAAATTCCGGTTACATTAAAAATGAGAACCGGATGGGACATATCCAATCGTAATGCGCCGGAACTGGCAAAAATAGCCGAAGGGGAAGGGATAAAAATGGTCACTGTTCATGGCCGTACCCGTAACCAGATGTATAAGGGCGTATCTGACTGGAAATTTATCAGCAAAGTGAAGGAAGTCGTATCGCTGCCGGTCATCGCCAATGGCGATATTGTGACATTTGAAAATGCTGCTGATGCGCTTAAGCAATCACATGCAGACGGGATTATGATCGGGCGTGGTTCATATGGAAGACCCTGGTTTTTATCGCAGGTAATACATTTCCTGAAAACGGGTGAAAAATTGCCCGAACCGGATTTGCTAGGCATCAAGAATATTATGATCGAACATTATCTGGCAATGTTGGATCATTACGGTGAAGAAGCAGGCAAAAAAATCGCGAGAAAGCATATAAGCTGGTACACAAAAGGCTTACATGACAGTGCAGCATTCAGGCAAAAAGTAAATCTTATGACAGATACGAAAGAAGTGCTGGATACCATTGAGGCTTTTTTTGAGCCTCTTCTTACTGGTCGTGCTGCCTAGATATGGGAGCAACCAATGAAATCGTTGGTAAGTCTGCATCGGATCAGTTTGAAATCGTTTTAAACAGTCTTGCGGACGCTATTCTGACAATTGATGCGGAAAATAATTTTACATTTGCAAATGTTGCTGCGGAACAGTTGATCGGTATTAGTTTTCCGATACTGCGGCGTAAAAAAATTCAGGACATAATAGCATATGACAGCCCCCTTATGTCACTTATAGATCAGGCGAGAATGAAAAATGCTGTTATTTCCGAATATGATGTGAATATCGGAAATCCCAAGATAGGTGATCTTAAAATTGATGTTCATGTATCTAAATTAACAGGTGATCCGGATACAGTTGATGACGGCTCCCTTCTTTTACAGTTACAACAAAGAACAATTGCACAGAAAATCAATCTTCAGAAAACATACAGAAACGCGACAAGATCAGTTTCAGGCATGGCTGCTATGCTTGCACATGAAATAAAAAATCCTTTATCAGGGATCAAAGGATCTGCACAGATTTTATCCAAGTCGGTAGATGAAGATGATAAATCCCTTACGGATCTTATATGTGAAGAAGTTGACAGAATTTGTAATCTGGTAGATCGCATGGAGGTATTTACCGATCACAGGGCGATTGAGCAAAAAGAACTGAATATTCACGCAATTCTCGAATATGTTATAAAGCTTGCAAAAAACGGTTTTGGAAAACATGTGAATTTTGTAGAACTCTATGATCCATCATTGCCCAAGACAATTGGTGATAAAAATTCACTCATCCAGGTATTTTTAAATCTTATCAAGAATGCATGCGAAGCGGTGCCCGCAAAAGGTGGTCATGTTTCTCTAACAACTTCCTATCGGCAGGGTGTACGTATAGCATCAGTCAATAATAATGAAATGCTCTATCTGCCACTTGAGATTTGTATCATTGATAATGGACCGGGCATCCCTGATGATATTAAATCCGATATCTTTGATCCTTTTGTAACAACAAAAAATGGGGGTACCGGCTTAGGGCTTTCGCTTGTCGCAAAAATAATTGCGGATCATGGTGGTTTAATCGAATGTGAAAGCGAAATGGGAAAAACAGTCTTCAGAATATTGTTGCCTAGAGCACCAAAGCAAGGGCATGACAAATGACAGAATTAAAAACGATCCTGATTGCAGATGATGATAAAGCAATCCGAACTGTTCTTTCACGTGCACTTGGCCAAGAAGGGTACGATGTCCGTCTTGCAAGCAATGCTGCAACATTATGGCGCTGGGTCGCTGATGGAGAAGGGGACCTTGTTATCACAGATGTCATGATGCCGGATGAAAATGGCCTTGATATGCTGATAAGGATTAAAAAAATTCGGCCCGATTTACCCGTGGTTGTTATGAGCGCGCAGAATACTTTAATGACTGCTGTAAAAGCAGCGGAGCGTGGCGCGTACGAATATCTACCAAAACCGTTCGATCTTGATGAACTTAAAGCCGTAATTCTGAAAGGCCTTTCGCCAAAATTGAAATCCGGCCTTAAACGTGTTCTCGATGATGAGGAGGAAATGCCACTTATTGGTCGTTCACCCGCCATGCAGGATGTCTACAGGGTGATGGCGCGGCTTATGAACAATGACCTTACCGTCATGATTACAGGTGAAACCGGTACTGGGAAGGAACTGATCGCAAAAGCACTTCATGATTTTGGCAAACGAAGGCATGCGCCGTTTGTAGCAATCAATATGGCAGCCATTCCAAAAGATTTAATTGAAAGTGAACTATTTGGTCATGAAAAGGGGGCATTTACTGGGGCTGTATCCAGAAATATTGGTCGTTTTGAGCAGGCAAAAGGCGGCACATTATTCCTGGATGAAATTGGTGATATGCCAATGGAAGCACAGACCCGTCTACTCAGAGTATTGCAGGAGGGTGAGTACACATCAGTCGGTGGCACGCACCTCTTAAAAGTGGATGTTCGCATTATTGCTGCTACACACAGAAATTTAAAAACATTGATCGCACAAGGTCTGTTTCGGGAAGATCTGTACTATCGATTGAACGTAGTGCCAATTAACCTGCCGCCGCTTCGTGACCGTAAGGATGATATTCCGGATCTGGTTCGACACTTTTTTAACAATTTCGCTGAAGAACATAATCAGCCCCCAAAATTGATGGATAATAAAGCACTGGATCAATTAAAGAAAAGCGATTGGCCGGGTAATATACGTGAACTGGAAAATTTGGTGCAGCGGATGGCGGCTCTTTATACAGAAGATATTATCAGTGTTGACAATATAATTGCGGAAATGGCGACAGATACTGAATATGAGCAATCTGTTGCCTCAAACCAGGGGAACATTTATGAGGCTGAAACCCTGCAGCAATCTATCTATCGGCACTTAAAAAAATACTTTGATGCTCATCCAAACGAAGAATTACCGCCAAATGGGCTTTACGCAAGAATATTAAGTGAATTGGAAATGCCACTGATCCAATTGTCATTAAAAGCCACAAGAGGCAATCAGATCAAAGCGGCCGAACTATTGGGACTTAACCGAAATACATTAAGAAAAAAGATAAAAGAGCTTCAAATTCCTATAGTTAAGGATCGCTATTAGATTATTTTGTTAGGTATTTTCCAGAATCATGCTAATATGTTGCATTAATGCAACATTATGATAATCTCAGGCTTAATATGAGTGAACATGCGTTAAAGAAAAAATCTCGTATCTGGAGCAGAGTAAGGCTCTGGGCACGTAAATTTGAACTGGAAAATAAAGCGGCATATATACTGCTACTTGGTTTAGTTGCCTGTGGTAGTGTCGCATATGTTCTATTTACCAACGCAGAACCTCTTTCCCCCACGCCTGATAATCTTTATATTTTTGTTACATCGATTACAGTGTTGCTGCTACTACTTGTAACGTTGGTTGTGCGGCAGGTCATTCAGCTTTGGAGCAAGGGACGAAAAGGTGCCGCGGCTGCAACGAGACTACATAAGCGTATTATTACATTATTCAGCGTAATTGCCATTATCCCGACGATTATTATGGCAGTATTTTCAGTATTGTTCTTTGAATTTGGGCTACAGTCCTGGTTCAGTGAAAAAGTACAAACCGTTCTCGATAGTTCAGAGAGTGTTGCAAGAACCTATGCAGAAGAACATCAGAGAATTATTCGTGCCGATGCGCTTGGTATGGCGAATGATCTGAACAGGCAGGCATTTTTATTTTCCCAGCAGCCTGAGCTGCTTGATCAGGCACTAAGCATTCAGGCACGTAACCTCGGACTTTCTGAAGCTATCATTTTAAACCGGGATGGTGTTGTTACGTCGCGGGCAAGCGCAACATATAGCGTGTTTGATGATCGTTTGAATAAGGATATCATTGACGCAGCAGCGGAAGGTGGTGTTAAATTTTTTCCTGCACGTGTGAATGATGGTCAGATCAGGGTTATTATCAGGCTTGACGCATTTCTGGATCAGTATCTTTACATCAGCCGCCTGATTGATGCAAATGCACTTGCTCTGGTCAGACGGACGCTTGAAGCGAAAGACGATTTCGAAAAATCACAATCAGAGCTATCTGAATATCGGCTTCTTTTTAATATATCATTTCTGTTTATTGCATTAATAATGCTGTTTTTCTCGGCCTGGCTGGGTTTTGGTCTTGCAAACAAACTGATGAAACCAATTAATGCCTTAGTTGGTGCGACGGATAGGGTAGGTAAAGGTGACTTTTCTGCACGGGCACCAATTCGTGAAGGTTATGATGATCTTGGTGGTCTTACCAAAGCGTTTAACACCATGACGTGGCAGCTTCAAAAACAACAAAAAGATATTTTATCTGCTAACCGTATGCTTGATGAACGTCGAAGATTTACTGAAACAGTTCTATCGGGTGTATCGCCGGGGATTATGGGCCTTGATCCAAAAGGAAATATTACGCTTGCAAACAGATCCGCTTCAATCATGCTTGATAAATCAGAAGAAAATCTTAAAGGGTTAAATATTGTTGATGTAATGCCCGAGGTTAAAACCCTGTTCGAAAAGATACTTAAAGTAAAAAATCAGGGCGTAGAGGCACAGATCGTAATAAACCGTAATGATGTGACGTTAAACCTGCTCGTCAGGATTACAGCAGAGCTGAAAGGAAAAAGGGCAGAAGGGTTTGTTATCAGTTTTGATGATATCACGGAGCAAGTAGCCGCTGAAAGAACAGCCGCCTGGGCCGATGTGGCAAGGCGTATTGCTCATGAAATCAAAAACCCACTTACGCCAATTCAGCTTTCTGCGGAAAGACTTAAACGAAAATATCTGAAAGAAGTAAAATCGGATCCTGAAACATTCACACAATGTACTGATACAATAGTACGTCAGGTAGGAGACCTAAGGCAAATGGTGGATGAATTTTCATCTTTTGCGAGAATGCCGAGCCCTGTCATGCAAACTGTTGATTTGGTGGAAATTGCAAAACAGGCAACTTTTCTGATGAATGCAGGTGCCCGCAATCTGAAAATTTCAACTGATTTTCCAGATAAACCCGTGAAGGTTGAATGCGATGGTGGCCAGATCGGTCAAGCTCTTACCAACATAATAAAAAATGCTGCGGAAGCACTGGAAGAAAACGGTGATGGCAAAATAGACGTTTCTATTTCCGAAGATGAAAAATCTGTATCTATTATTGTTTCTGATAATGGTAAAGGTATGCCGGAAGGGATGATAGACAGGTTGACTGAACCATATGTTACAACCAGATCGAAGGGCACAGGCTTGGGACTTGCAATTGTGAATAAGATTATGAGGGATCATGGGGGTGACCTGATTTTGGAAAATAATGATGATCATGGTGCACGTGCAACTTTAAGATTCAATAAGACAAAAGCCCTTCAGGATGAAGGTGATGAATCAACTGACTCAAAAGATGTCAAAAGCAAGTTAAGGATTGTGCATGGCGCTTGACATATTAATTGTTGATGATGAAGCAGACATCAGAGAACTTATTTCCGGTATATTGAGTGACGAAGGTTATGACACAAGGGTAGCAGGTGATAGTGATAGCGCCCTGGCTGAAATTGATATGCGGCGCCCATCACTTTTAATTCTGGATATATGGTTGCAGGGTAGTAAGCTTGACGGTCTGGAAATATTGGAAGAAGTAAAATCCAAGCACAAGGATTTACCTGTTATTATTATCAGTGGTCACGGCAATATTGAAACTGCGGTAACGGCAATAAAGAGGGGTGCTTATGATTTTATTAGCAAACCTTTTGAAACAGAACAATTGCTGATCCTTGTTGAACGCGCGACTGAAGTTGATCGTTTAAGGCGCGAAAATCTGGAACTTAAAGAAAAAGTAGGATACGAGTCCGACCTGACGGGTACATCATCCGCTATCACTTTCGTCCGAAATACGATAAGCAAAGTAGCACCTAGTGGCAGCCGTGTTTTGATATCGGGCGCATCGGGAACAGGAAAAGAGTTAGTGGCGCGCCTTATCCACAGCCAATCAAAAAGAGCTAATGGGGCCTTTATCGTGGTGAATGCTGCCAGCATGTCCCCGGAAAATATGGAACGGGAGCTTTTTGGAGTTGAAGAAAACGGGGAAGTAACAAAAACAGGGGTTTTCGAAAAAGCACACGGGGGTACTTTGTTTTTTGATGAAGTTGCTGATATGCCACAGACAACTCAGGCTAAGATATTGAGAATACTGACAGATCAATCCTTTGAACGGGTAGGTGGTGACCAGCGTGTTCAGGTAAATGTACGTGTCGTCAGTGCTACAAGCCGAAATCTGCGCAAAGAAATCGATGCTGGCAGATTTCGTGAAGATTTATATCATCGCTTAAACGTTGTTCCCATACAGGTTCCGTCCCTAACACAACGGCGAGAAGACATACCGCAGTTGATCAAACAAATGATGAATAGTTTTGCCAGTGCGACCGGAAGGCCGGTACGTAATTTCGATGATGAAGCAATTTCCGCATTACAGGCTCACGACTGGCCTGGTAATGTGCGCCAATTAAAAAATACTGTCGAACGAATGCTGATCCTTACCGGTGAGGAAGGAGCAATAAGTATTGATATGCTTCCAGTTGATATTATGGCTGATAGTGAAATAATCAGGCCAAACGCCAGCACTGAAATTATGACCCTGCCACTTCGAGAGGCCAGAGAAACATTTGAACGTGAATATCTGAATGTTCAAATACAGCGTTTTCAGGGTAATATTTCCCGTACTGCAGAATTTGTAGGTATGGAGCGTTCTGCGCTACATCGAAAATTAAAAGGACTCGGGATCAGTAATCCTGAGAAAAACAGATAAAAAATAA
The DNA here is from genome assembly GCA_030432815.1 of Alphaproteobacteria bacterium. Taxonomy (GTDB): domain Bacteria; phylum Pseudomonadota; class Alphaproteobacteria; order Sphingomonadales; family Emcibacteraceae; genus Pseudemcibacter. Next base: position 25,018 of record JAUILB010000003.1, read on the forward strand.
AGGCGAGAGGAACTACAAATGAAAGTGATCGTCTGTGGTGCGGGACAGGTGGGGTTTAATATTGCCCGCCATCTTGCTCATGAACACAATGATGTGACCGTTATTGATCGTTCGGAAGAACTTATCAATAAAGTTAGAAATTCGCTCGATGTCCATGCCCTTGTTGGATATGCATCCTATCCTGACTTATTGGAAAGTGCAGGTGCAGAAGATGCCGATATGATCATTGCCGTTACTTTGTTCGATGAGGTTAATATTGTTGCGTGTCAGGTAGCGCATTCATTATTCAATGTTCCCACAAAAATTGCGAGGATCAGGGCGCAAAATTATCTTAATCCCGAATGGGGGGCATTGTTCAGCCGGGATCATATGCCCATCGACGTTATAATTTCACCTGAAATTGAAGTGGCAAAAGCAGCAATAAACAGACTTCAGGTACCTGGCGCAACAGATATGATAAGGTTTGCGGATGATAGAATCTGGGTGGTGGGTACTAAACTTGATGAAGACTGTCCTGTTGTTGATACACCGCTGCGCCAGTTAACAGAACTTTTTCCTGATTTAAATATCGTGGTATGCGGGATACTTCGTAATGGAAAATTGATTGTGCCATCCGGGGATGATCATCTTCTGGTGGGTGATCTGATTTATATAGCATCGGAAAAAACGCATGTCAGCAGAGCTCTTACAGTATTTGGCCATGAAGAAGAAGAAGTGAAAAATGTTGTAATTGTTGGTGGTGGTAACGTTGGAGAATTTCTAAGCGAACAGCTTGTGGAAAGTGATAGCAAGTTCAAGATAAAAATAATTGAAAGA
>JAUILB010000004.1 GCA_030432815.1 Alphaproteobacteria bacterium
ACCGGAGAAAAGAAATGAATGCCAATAAACTTGTCTTCATGGCCATATGATTTGGCGAGCATGGTGATCGGTAAGGTGGATGTATTTGAACCGTAAATGCATCCGTCCTGTATTACGGCTTCGGCTTTCTTCGTAACATCCGCCTTTACCTTTGGATCTTCAAGAACGGCTTCAATAATCAGATCACAACCTTCAAGATCAGCATAATCTGTTGTCGGTTTTATCAGATTTATAAGTGCATCCGCTTTTTCCTGATTAATTTTTTTGCGACTTAAATCCTTTTCAACCAGTCCCTTTGAGTAATCCTTACCTTTTTCGGCATACTTCATTTCCCGATCAAGAAGAACGACTTCAATACCAGCCCGCGCTGAGACGTAAGCTATACCCGCGCCCATAAGTCCCGCCCCGAGCATCCCGAGTTTTTTCGTTTTAGCTTCCGGCTGATCTTTTGGCCTGCGGATGAGTTTGTCAGCTTTGTTTTTATTGACAAACAATGTCCGGATCATGTTTGGTGCAATATCACCCATAAGCTGCTGTGTAAAATATCGGCTTTCAACGTCAATGGCCTGATCCATTGGAAGTTGATGTCCTTCGAATACGGCAGACAGAATAGCGACAGCGGCGGGATAATTATTTTTTGTCTGCTTCTGGGTCATGGCCGGTGCGCCCATAAAAGTCTGCACAACGTTTGGATCATATACACCCTGACCACCGGGTATCTTGAACCTTTTCTGATCCCAGGGCTGTTCGGCCTTGCCACCATCAAGGATCCATTTTTTTGCCTTGTCTACAATTTCATCTGCGGGTGCGATTTCATGCACGACATTATTTGATAAGGCCTGCTTTGGAGTCATGTTTTTACCCTGAAGCAGATAAGGCAGCGCGAGCTGAATACCCATTAGTCGTGGAAGCCGCTGTGTGCCACCGGCGCCTGGAATAAGTCCGATCTGAACCTCGGGAAGGCCCAGTTTTATTTTATCATTGTCGGAAGCAATCCTGTAATGACAGGCCAGTGAAAGTTCAAGTCCGCCTCCCAGCGTAAGCCCATTGATGGCTACAGCAATTGGTTTTCCACATGTTTCCAGTTTGCGAAACAGCTTATTTAATGAAAACGAATTTTCGAATATTTCTTCCGGTGTTGCACTATCTTTCTTTGCAAGGTCGCCCAGAACCATGTTGAGATCAGCACCTGCAAGAAAGGCATTATCACGCCCGGACGTTATAACAGCACCCTTAATCTTATCATCGTTTACAATGGTATCAATATGGTTATCAAGCTCTGTCATGAAATCTTTGTTGATAACATTCATGGACTGCCCATCAACATCTATAGTCAGAAGCGCTATACCATTTTTATCAAGATCAATATTGATTGCCTTATTTGTCATAGCACTTCTCCCTATATCCGTTCAATAATAGTTGCAGTTGCCATGCCGCCTGCGACACATAATGTTATCAACGCATATTTTTTGTTCGTTCGTTCCAGTTCATCCAATGCTGTACCAAGCAGCATGTTTCCGGTTGCACCCAATGGATGGCCCATGGCGATTGCCCCGCCATTGACATTGACCTGATCCGTACCAAGCTCCATTTCCTGACAGAAGCGAAGAACGACAGAAGCAAATGCCTCGTTTACTTCCCAGACATCGATATCATTTTTCGTAAGTCCGGCCCGTTCCAGTGCTTTCTTAGCTGATTTGCCCGGCCCGGTGAGCATGATGCTCGGGTCGGTACCAATATCAGCAAACCCAACAATCCGCGCGCGGGGGTTAAGGTTATATTTCTTCCCGATTTCTTCTGTTCCTAATAATACAGCTGAGGCACCATCAACTATACCGCTTGAATTTCCAGCGTGATGGACGTGATTTATATTCTCAATTTCCGGGTATTTTTGCATGATTACACTGTCAAACCCAAGCTCACCCATATCATTAAATGAACTTTTTAATGCAGCAAGATCTGCTACCGTGGTCTCAGGGCGCATATGCTCGTCATGATCCAGCATAATGCGACCAATGCTGTCTTTTATAGGAAGGATGGAACCTTTAAAATGTTCCGCGTCCCAAGCTGCTTTTGTACGTTTCTGGCTTAGGACAGAATATTCATCACATTCCTCACGGCTAAAGCCATATTTTGTGGCGATCATATCGGCGCTGATCCCTTGCAGGACCGTACCAATTTTATTTGTTACCTGCGGATCAAACAGCCAGGCACCTCCGTCAAAACCCATCTGAACCCGAGACATGCTTTCAACACCACATCCGATCATCATATCGGCTTGGCCAGCCATGATCCGTGCCGCTGCATAATTTGCAGCAACCAGTCCTGATGCGCAGAAACGGTTTACGTGAAGACCCGGAACGTTGTCTGTATATCCGGCCATGATTGCAGCGAAGCGCCCTATATTCCCGCCCTGTTCACCGACGGCAGTAACACAGCCGGTAATAACATCATCAATATCTTCTGGATTAAAATTATTTCGTTCACGTATCGCAGTCAGTATTTGTGATAATAAATTAATAGGCGTTATAGTGTGGAGGCTGCCATCTGGCTTGCCGCGGCCACGTGGGCTTCTTACATGATCATATATATATGCGTCTGTCATTATTTGTTCCTAAAAGCTTTCTGCATCCATCGCCATAACATCGTCGGCCCCTGCTTCCACTTTATAGCGAAGCGATGTTGTTTCGGGCAGTATATGGCTGAAGAAAAAGTTGGCTGTTTTTATTTTATCTTCCAGAAATGTTTTGTCACCATTACCATTGGCAATCATTTCCTGTGCTTTTGATACGATGATACCCCAGGCAAATCCCATGGAAACCAACGCCATTAAATTAAGATAATAATGGGCTGTCGCGCCGGCATGATCCGGATTTTTCACTGCATTTTGCATAAGCCACATTGTTGCGGCCTGTTGACGCTGCAGTGCTTTTTCAAGCTGACTCGTATAGCGGTTCATACCTTCGTTATCTTTGTTATCATCAATAAATGATTGGATAAGTGAAAAGAATTTCCTGATAACTTCGCCATTGCGCCGTGGCAGCTTACGCCCGATCAGGTCCATAGCCTGTATGCCGTTTGTACCTTCGTATATGGGTGCAATCCGTGCATCACGCAGAAATTGTTCCATGCCCCATTCTGTAATATAACCGTGACCACCAAGACACTGCATCGCCCTGCTCGCAGCTTCAACACCCTGATCAGTCATATAGGACTTTAGCACGGGGGTCAGTAATGCGAGCATATCATTCGCATTTTCACGTTTTTTTTCGTCAGGCTCGCCAATGGATATATCAATCTGTAACGCCGCCCAGAGGATCATTGCCCTTGCACCACCAATAAAAGCCTTATTGGTCATGAGCATACGGCGCACATCTGGATGAACAATAATGGGATCAGCTGGCTTATCCGGGTATTTTGCGCCGGTAAGCGATCTGCCTTGAATTCTTTCCCTCGCATAATCGGCAGCATTCTGATGGGCTACTTCCGCGATTGCAAGACCTTGCACAGCGACACCTATCCTTGCTTCATTCATCATGGTGAACATGGCGCGCATACCTTTATTTTCAGGGCCAAGCAGATAGCCTCTGGCACCGTCGTAATTAAGAAGGCAAGTGGCGTTTGAGTGAATACCCATTTTTTCTTCCAATGAACCACAGCTGACACCGTTTCTGTTAGCAAGGGTGCCATCATCATTGATATTGATTTTAGGGACGATGAAAAGACTGATGCCGTCTGTTCCTTCCGGTGCCCCGGCTATGCGGGCGAGAACCAGATGGATAATATTTTCGGTCAGATCGTGGTCTCCGGCTGATATAAAAATCTTGGTACCGGTAATGCTGTATGAACCATCGCTATTCGGTTCCGCCTTTGTGCGTAGCAAACCTAGATCGGTTCCACAGTGTGGTTCTGTCAGGTTCATTGTGCCCGACCATTCACCGGATATCATTTTGGGAAGGTATTTTTGTTTTTGTTCGTCAGTTCCCCATGTATGAATAGTTTCGGATGCACCCTTGGTCAAACCGGGATACATTGCAAGCCCCCAGTTTGATGAAACCATCATTTCATTCAGGGCGATACCGACCGTCATGGGAAGTCCCTGGCCACCATATTCCGGATCGCCTGTAAGACTTTGCCATCCACCTTCCCTGAATTGTTCATATGCTTCTTTAAATCCTTTTGGCGTTGTTACGACACCATTTTCCAGAACACAGCCTTCTTCTCCCCCACTTTGATTTATGGGCTGGAAAACATTTTCAGTTAGCTTTGCCGCTTCTTCCAGAATTGCATCAATAAGATCCGGCGTTGCTTCCTTAAAGGCATCAAGGTTGGAAAATTGCTGTATATCGAAAACATCATGCATCAGGAATTTATAATCATTTACCGGTGCGTCATATTTAGGCATGGAAATTCCTTTTTTGTTTTAGTATTCAGCAGCGTTAGTCGTAAAAACGATCTCTAATGACTTAAAAGTAAATATTACCATCAATATATCAATAGTCACGAAAGATTTTTATCCGATTAAGCCCGGATGATACTATAGTGATTTAGTGATAGGAGCAGTAATTTGTTTCATTTTATTTCCTTACAATAAATATAAAATATGACTATTTCGTGATATGATTGATCCTTGCAGGTAAAGGCTTTTAGGTCTATATAAGGCCAAGGATTGATTCCCTTTCGCGCTTTGCCTGAAAGTGCTGAGTATTGAAGTGGCAAAGATTCATAAACACCAATTTAAATAGTATACCTAATGCAGATCTACCTGCCCATCGCTGAACTTTCCATGAACATTTTTGTTCTGCTTGCCATGGGGGGTGGTGTGGGTTTTTTGTCTGGAATGTTTGGTGTCGGTGGTGGATTTCTCATGACTCCGCTGCTCATTTTTTCTGGCGTTCCTCCTGCGATAGCGGTTGCGACCGAAGCTAACCAGATCACGGCAGCGTCTGTTTCAGGTGCAGTTGCCCACTGGCGTCGTGGTGGTGTTGATTTTAAAATGGGGATGGTGCTGATCGCGGGTGGTGTAGTCGGTACGTATATCGGTGCTTTGATTTTTACCTATCTGCGTTCAATCGGCCAGGTGGATTTGATGATTTCTATGGCCTACGTGGTTTTCCTCGGAAGTATTGGTAGTCTTATGTTTGTTGAAAGCGTACGCAGCATTATCCGTGCGCGCAGAGGTGAAGTGCAAAAGGTCGTAAGACGCCAGCGTACATGGGTGGACGCACTTCCGTTCAAGATGCGGTTTAGAAAATCAAAAATGTACGTTAGTGTCATTTTGCCTCTAGCAATAGGTGCGCTTGTAGGCGTGCTTGCAGCGATAATGGGGGTTGGGGGCGGTTTCATCATGGTACCGGCCATGATTTACCTGCTTCATATGCCGACAAATGTGGTTATCGGCACGTCGCTTTTCCAGATTACATTTGTAACCGCAGCGGCTACCTACCTGCATTCAATCAATACGCAAACGGTTGACGTTGTTCTTGCTGTCATCTTACTTACTGCTGCAGTTATTGGTGCACAGATAGGTGCTGTTTTTGGTGCTAAATTAAAAGGGGAACAGCTACGTATTTTATTAGCTGGTATGGTTTTGTTGGTCTGCATGAAAATGGCTTTTGATCTTGTGGTGCAACCGGAAGAGCTCTTTACCGTCTCTGCAATCGGTGTGGAGGCAGCACATTAATGTATAGAAAAGCAATCGCCTCATTATCGATGTCAATTTTTATGATTGTCACAGCATATGCCGAAACACTGGTTACAGATCTCTCGCAAAATCAAATACAGATTACATCACAGTTTGCGGGAAGCCAGCTACTATTGTTTGGCGCATTGGAACGTCATGCAGCGGAAAGCATTCAAACGGATGAAATATCGGTTCAGGGACTTGACTATGATATTATTGTCGTTGTGCAAAGTGAACCAAGGGATCTGATAATTCGTAAAAAGGAAAAAGTTGCCGGTATATGGATCAATAATCAGAATGAAATTGTACGTGATGTCCCTGGTTATTATGTCATTGATTCCACGCGTCCGCTAGACGAGTTTCTATCACCCCTGGATCAAAGAACTTTGGGTCTCGGGTTAAAAAACATCAAGGTTACCAATGAAAATGATATCGAGGTTGAAGAATATAAAGAAGCACTGATCCGCAATATGGTAAGCAAACGTCTTTATCAGGAAGCCAGCGGGAACGTTATCGTTAAAGATGAAATTTTGTTTCGCGCAAACCTTGATTTTCCTTCAAACATGCCCGTCGGAAAATATAAAGCAGATGTCTATCTTGTGCGTGATGGCAATATTATTATCAAGCATAGTACCGATTTGCTAGTTGATAAAATAGGCATTGAAAGGCTGATCTATAACTTCGCACATGAATTTCCACCATTTTATGGTATATTGGCTGTAATAGTTGCGATCACTGCCGGATTATTCAGCGGCTTTGTTGCAAGAAAAGTTGCATAGCTGCTTGCCTAATGGAAGATAAGTCCTTCACTAGCGTTACATCCACTTAGATATTTTGCAATCTTGGACCAAATTTTGACAGCTTGCTTATCGCCCTGCGCGTTAAGCGCCTGAATGATTTCCTGGGAGTATCCAAATGCGTTATGGCCATATTGATTGAATAAGTCCTGTGCCGCTGTTTTAATAAACGGGGCAGGATTTATACCCAAAAGTTCCATCTGCCTGATAATAATGCCGATTTCTGTACCTGATCCATTAATCTGACATAATTTGGATTTATTTATATTTAAACAAATTTCTGACTTCATTGATAAGCCTCCTTGCGTAAAATAAATGCAAAGACCGTGCCAGTGCTAAGGCACTGACTTTCAAAGATATTTTTCTTGGAAATGCTATTGATGAGGCATAAATTGCATTGATACTAATCATCTATTAATCAAAAAATGCCTAGTTAATAAGGCTTGCAATTACCGACATTCTTGTAAATATACACAGTAAGTCATCAATTGAGGAACACATGGAAGAAAAATTAAGGGCATTACGCCAGGTAATGAGAGAAAACAGTGTCACAGCATTTCTAGTGCCGCATGCCGATGAGCACCAGAGTGAATATACGCCTAAATATGCAGAAAGACTTAACTGGATTTCAGGCTTTGACGGATCAGCGGGATTTGCTTGCATAACGCTTTCTGAGGCAGCCATATTTGTGGATGGCCGTTATACGCTTCAGGTAAAGAACCAGGTCGATAGCAAAACTTTTGAACGCCTGAATATTCCAGACGACAAGCCAGAGGAATGGCTTTTTGATCATTTGAAAAAGGGTGATGCTGTTGCCTATGACCCTTGGTTACATACAAAATCGTGGATCAAGTCTGTTACGAAAAAACTGGCTAAAAAAGATATTAAATTAAAAGCATGCCAAACCAATCTCATTGATCAGGTGTGGAAAGACAGGCCTGGCCCTTCAAAAGCAAAGGCTGTCGTTCAAAAAGATAAATATTCAGGTGAGAAGTCATCCTCTAAACGAAAGCGAATAGCTTCCGAATTAAAACTTCATGGTGCAGATGCACTGGTGATAACGTCACTGGATAGCATTGCGTGGTTATTAAATATACGTGGTAGGGATGTTGAACACACACCTTTGGTGCTTAGCTTTGCAATATTATTTGATAATGCCAAAGCTGTACTTTTTATTGATCCGGATAAAGTGAACAGAGAAGTAAAAACACATCTAGGAAAACAGGTTGAGTGTAAGCCCAAAGATGACTTCATTAAGGATGTAAAAAAACTTTCCGACGGTGGTCTAAAAATCATGGTCGATCCGAAAAGAGCACCGGCAGCAGTTTTCGATGTACTTTCCGACAGTGAAGGCGAGGTAATAGAATTAAGCGATCCCTGTCAACTCGATAAAGCATGCAAGAATGAAGTGGAGCTTGATGGAGCGCGTAGCGCACATATTCGTGATGCCGTTGCTGTATGCAGGTTTCTCTATTGGGTTGATGAAAATGGGCCGACAGGTAAATATGATGAGCTTGATGCTGTTAAAAAATTGTTTGATCTTCGCAAAGAAGTGTCAATGTTTCAGGATACCAGTTTCGATACTATAAGTGGGGCAGGGCCTAATGGGGCCATAGTTCATTATCGGGTAACGGAAAAGTCGTCACGCAAACTTGAAAAAGATATGATTTATCTGTGCGATTCAGGTGGGCAATATCTTGATGGGACGACGGATATAACACGTACTGTTGCAATAGGAACCCCGACAGAAGAACAAAAAGACCATTTTACGCGCGTTTTAAAAGGACATATTGCGCTTGCGCAGGCACGTTTTCCGAAGGGCCGTACAGGAGCACACCTTGATACTCTTGCAAGAAAATCCCTGTGGGATGTGGGGCTTGATTATGAGCATGGCACCGGACATGGTGTTGGAAGTTATCTAGGGGTTCATGAAGGACCGCAATCTATTTCCCCGTTGGGATATGCTACTCCGCTTAAGCCAGGTATGATCCTTTCCAACGAACCGGGATATTATAAAACCGGCGAATATGGAATTAGGATTGAAAATCTTGTTATTGTTAGAAATAGCGAATACGAGGAAGAAGAAAGACCGATGCTGACATTTGAAACAATCACTCTTGTTCCAATTGATACAAGATTAGTTAACGCGCATATGATGTCGGCTGCCGAGATAACCTGGCTAAATATTTATCATGCCAAGGTTAGGGAAAAAATTTCACCCATGCTGTCAGGCAAGGAAAAAGCGTGGCTATTAAATGCAACCGAATCCATCACTTCACTTTAAGTAAAGGCATTTTTATACTCAAATAATCATATTATTATTTGAAACGGGACACATATGAGCAACGATATTAACTTTGAAGAAAAATCCGGTCTTGGCATCATTACACTTACCAGACCGGATGTCTTAAATGCACTTTCCTGTGAAATGTGTCGTTTGTTGGATGAAAAGCTTACCATCTGGCAGGAAACGAGCTCTATTAAAGCTGTAATAATTAAAAGTGCAGGTAACAAGGCCTTTTGCGCAGGTGGTGATGTAAGGGCAATCGTTGAGCCGGGCCCCGAGAACAATAGTTTAGCTAAAGAATTCTTTGCTACTGAATATAGAATGAACGCACGGATATTTCATTTTCAGAAACCATTCATAGCGCTTTTGGATGGTATCGTTATGGGCGGAGGTGTTGGTGTTTCAATTCATGGGTCACATCGGATTATCACCGAAAATACATTATTTGCCATGCCGGAATCAGCTATTGGCCTTATACCGGATGTTGGGGGCAGCTATTTTCTTCCAAGAATGCCAGGGGCGCTTGGTCGTTATCTCGGTCTTACGGGTGTTCGACTTAAAGGTGCGGATATTCTTTATGCAGGCATTGGTACCGCTTATATGCGCTCAGATAAGCTAAATGATTTTATAAATGCTCTGGCTGATAACCCTATAAGAAACCATGATGATGTTGATGACATTTTAGCTGAATTTGCAGATGATCCCGGGGCGGCACCCATTGATGAATTCAGAGATTTAATAGATGCAGCATTTGCTGAAAATACGATTGAGGATATTTTTGAGCATTTGAGTATAATCAATCATAATTGGGCCCGGGAAACCCATGCCGTTTTATCCAAAATGTCCCCAATCAGCCTTAAGGTCATACTTGAGCAGTTGCAAAGGGGGGCTAAGCTTAAATTTGATGAATGTATGGTTATGGAGTATCGGATTGTCTGTGCTATTTCTTCCTATGACAGCGATTTTTACGAAGGTGTCAGGGCGGTACTGATTGATAAAGATCATAATCCAAACTGGATGCCGGCGACATTATCGGAAGTCTCCAATGAAATGGTTCTTGCACATTTCGAAATTCCCGTGGATGGAGACCTTGTTCTTTAAAAAATAATATTTTGTTCAAATGTCATCATTTTTTTTTGAACCGGATGCATGATTGTAAGTTTTTTAGAATGCAGACATAGCCGTTTGCTCATTTTTGCTACTTTTTCTGAAGCATAAAATCGATCACCTAATATTGAATGCCCAATTTCATTCATATGAACGCGTAATTGATGTGATCTTCCTGTAATCGGCGTTAAAGATAATAGGGTATTATCCTTGTATCTTTCAATAACATGCCATTTTGTTTGCGATGGTTTTCCTATCTCATGATCAACTTTTTGTTTTGGCCTGTTTGGCCAGTCACAAATGAGTGGCAGATCAATTTCACCTGAGTTCTCTTCTGTTATTCCAAATACAAGCGCGACATATTCTTTAGCGACATTTCTGTTTTGAAATTGCAGGCTTAAATGACGATGAGCGAATTTATTCAAGCCCATAATGATAAGACCGGATGTATCCATATCAAGACGGTGTACGGTTAAAGCTGTTGGGACAATATCTTTTGCCCTGTTTTCAAGACAGTCAGCAAGATGATCACCTTTACCCGGTACAGTAAGCAATCCAGCCTGTTTATTCAGCACCAAAATATCATTATCCTGAAAAATGATATCCAGATAAGGTTCTTTGGGTGGGTTATAGTCTTTAAGTGTCATGTCGTTGTTTTGTATGGCTATAAAGAAAAATGATATGATATAAACTAATTTTTCTGTACGAGTCCCTAAGTTTCTAAAGATTAAGAGTTTTATATAATAATAAACGATGAAAATAGATAAAATTATGAAGGGTTTAATCTGCTACTGCGTATAAGAAACTGGGTAGATTGATAATTAAATTGGAGAAACAATGGCCCGTGTAGTAATTAATGGACCAAAATGTGGACTGCTTTATATTTTAACGTGCAGTACATTATTTTTTTCGGGGTGTGCACCACAGATAAATATTGATCAGCAACTTGATCTAGTTGCAATTCCTGATTCATGGCAAAGTCCTGACATTGAAGCTGCGCGCTCCGAGTTAAAATGGCTGGATGCTGATGAAGACCGTGATTTATCGGCGATTGTGCTACGTGCGCTTGAAAATAACCCTGATCTAAGGATTTCCGCCAACAGGCTTAGAACAGCGCTTGCACAACAATCAATCATTGATGGTGCTCGCAGTGTTACTGGCGATATTCGGGTAAGTGCGTCTCGAAGCGGTGACTTTGAAAGTGATACTGCCGATAATCAAAGTTTCTCACTCCGTGGTGGATTAGCGTGGGAAGCTGATATATGGGGTCGGCTTGCCAGCGATAGCGCGGCTGCGGAGCAGAATGTCCTTTCGCTTAAAAATGATCTTGAATATGCCCGTATGTCTCTTGCGACAAGAACGGCCCAGCGCTGGTTTGACGTGTCAGAATCCATACTTCAGAATGATCTTCTCGAGCAAAATCTGGAAAAACTCCTGCAGGCACAGGACCTGGTCGACAGTCGGTATGCCCGTGGGCTTGTCGATGTTCTTGATGTACTACAAATTGATACAAACGTGGCAACAGCAAGATCAAACCTGGCAAATCAGCGTCAAACCGTTACAGAACGGATGCGGGCACTGGAAACACTTATCGGGTCTTATCCGACTGGAAAAGTTCCACAGGCTGTTTCATTGCCCGTCCTTGATAATCTTGTAAGGAGGGGAATTCCAACAAATCTTCTGGAAAGACGGCCTGATATTCTATCAGCGCGAAATCAGGTGTTGGCGGCAAATTATGATCTTAACACTGCGAAAAAAGCTCTTTATCCATCATTAAGTATATCAGGGAGCACTAGCACGAGCGGTGACGAAATTGGCGATATTGTTGATATTGATACCCTGGTCTGGAGTGTGGTGGGCAATATTGTTCAGCCTGTACTAGATGGTAGTCGGCGCAGACAACAAGTGGTTATTAACGAAGTAGCACTTGATAGTGGTATTGCCAATTACGTAAGAACAATACTTACCGCATATGAAGAAGCAGAGAATGCCCTGACGGCAGAAGTAACACTGGCAGAACAGGAAGAGCATCTGACTATAGCGGTTGAACGTGCCATCGCAAGTGAAGAAAAAGCATTGGATCAATATAGCAAAGGGCTTGTTGATATTCTTTCGCTAGTGAATGTTCAAAGAAACCGTATTTCATCACAGCAAAGCCTGCTTCGTGTTCAGCATAGGCGATTACTAAATCGCGCGGACCTGCATCTTGCACTAGGTGGTGAGAACATAGAAAATTATATAAATCAAATGGCAGGTGCCAGCCACGACGAAAATCGTCAGGTCGAAATTAGTCAGGAAAGTTTGTAATGGAGAAGGCTAAAACACAATTATCAATCGTAATGCTTATAGCGGCTATTACGGCTATTGCGTTCACTGGCATGTATATTTTTAGGCCAACAGCACCTGTTGAAGAACTTGAGGATCGGGTAGAACGATTAGAAGTGACGACAGCAAAACGTGAAGATGTTTATCCTGTTGTGAACACACAGGCAGTGGTGGAAAGTCGTTTGAATATTAATCTTAAATCTCAGGTTTCGGGCCAGATTGTTTATACTTCACCAAAGTTTCTCGCAGGCGGTTTTTTTGATACCGGAGAAGTTATGCTGCGTATCGACCCCAGCGACTATGAGCTGGCACTCATTCAGGCTGAAGTCAATGTGGCTCGGGCTGAGCAAGCACTGAGTGTTGAGAAGGAGCAGGCGGAGCTTGCCCGCCAGGACTGGGAAAAATATGGCGAAGGTGAAGCGACGGATCTTGTCTTACGTATTCCTCAGCTTCGTGAAGCGGAAGCTGGGTTAAAAGGAGCCCAGGCGAATTATGAAACGCAGCGTATCCGGCTTGAGCGTACGGAAGTCAAGGCGCCGTTTCCTTTAATGCTTGATCAGAAGCTTGTCGACCTTGGTCAGATCGTTGGTACAAACCAGGATCTGGCGACAGTTTTTGGAACCGAAGAAGCGGAAATTCGTATGCCGTTAAGTCAAAAACAAATGGATCTTTTGGATGTGAAAAATGTTGGTATTCTAAGTGAAGAGGATCGACTAAAGGTTATCGTTCGAGATTTAACACGGGATGACGATATCGAATGGAATGCAGAAATCATGCGTGTCGAAAGCTCCATCGACAGGAAAAGCCGGGTATATTATGCGGTCGCAACAATTTATGATCCTATGAATCTTAAGCAGGATAAGGAGACACCACCGTTGCTTCCTGGTGTGTTTGTTGACCTTGAAGTTTACGGTCCGAAGATCGAGAATGTGTTTCATATTCCTGTAAAAGCAATGAGGGATGATAATAATATTTATCTTTACGAAGATGAAAAGCTTATCACCAAACGGGTCGAAGTATTAGACCAAGACGAAGATTTCTTTACTGTTTTATCGGGAATAGAAGAAGGTGAAACATATACGACAACACCGCCATTCTCATATGTGCCAGGAATGAAGGCCACTATAGCTAGTCTGGATGGTGTTCCGATGGGTGGCCCCCGTGGGGGTCGTCCTGGTGGTGGTGCCAGAGCTGGCGGAGCCCCGGCGGGAGGTGCTGCAACTGATACAGCAGCACAAACGCAGAGAACAAATACAACTGCGGAAGGCGACAGGCCATTGGCAAATATGACACCAGAGCAACGTCAGGCCGCAATCGCAAATATGACACCGGAACAACGGGCAGAAATGCAAGCCAGAAGAGCAGAAGGTGGTATTGGGGGACCAAATGGTAACGGACAACAGCCGCCGCAAGGAGATAGTCAATGAAAAATTTAATTGCCTGGTTTGCTGATAACCACGTTGCGGCCAATCTTCTTATGCTGTTGATCATTATCGGTGGTGTGGTCAGTCTTCCTTTACTGAGAACAGAAGTTTTTCCGGTTATTACGCCGAACGAGATTACAGTCAGTGTTAGCTATCTCGGGGCAGGTCCTGCGGAAACGGAAGCAAATATTACCATCCCGATTGAAGATGCACTTCAAGGTGTTCCCAATATTCAAAAAATGTCTTCACGCTCAGGGCGCGGTAGCTCACGTGTCACATTGCAGCTTGATCGCGGCGCCAATATTCAGATCGTTATGGACGAGGTACAGTCCCGGATTGACAGCATTCGGTCTTTTCCCACTAATATTGAACCCCCAAGAGTTACCCACAATATTCAAAATGATGACATTATTGATGTTATTGTATCCGGCAACACAGATCAAAAAACACTTGCTGGTGTAGCACGTCGCGTACGGGATGACCTGTTGGCGCTTCCTGATGTAAACCTTATCGACGGACGGGGTTTCCCGCCAAATACAATTAGTATTGAAGTCTCTGAATTTGATTTGCGCCGCCTTGGCATTTCCATGGCGACAGTTGCGAATGCAATAAGGGATAGTTCCGTTGATATTTCAGTTGGTTCGATCAGAAATGGTTTTGGTTCACTGCAAATTAGGGCCGAAGGCCGCGCCTATTATGAAAAAGAATTTGCTGATATAACCTTGCTTCAGCAGCCAAATGGAACGCGCATAAAACTTGGGGATATTGCGGAAATTAAAGACGGCGAGAGCGAAAGGTTTTTTATTTTCCGCTCTAAAGGAAAACCATCTATCGTACTTGAAACTCAACTTAGTCCTGGCCAGGACGTACTTGAACTTACATCGGCTGTTAAGGGATATCTTGAAAGTGCGAAGGGAACATTTCCACAAGGCATAACAGTGACAACATGGCGTGATGACAGCGTTGAGTTTTTCCAGCGTTTGGAAATGCTTATTTCAAATAGCCTGTCTGGTCTTGTTCTGGTTTTTGTCTTGTTGGTTCTATTCCTTCGTCTTGATCTGGCGCTTTGGGTTACTTTTGGCATTGTGATTGCGTTCAGTGGTGCATTTATGGTCATGAAGCTGACGGATTTCTCAATTAATCAGATATCGTTATTTGGTTTTCTCCTGGTTCTGGGGATAGTAGTCGATGATGCCATCGTCGTCGGCGAAGGAATTCACGCGACACAGCGAACGAAATTTAAAGGGTTAAAGGGGGCAATCCATGGAGCTACAACACTATCGCTTCCTATTACCCTGTCTGTATTTACAACTATTCTTGCTGTTGCGCCTTTATTATTGTTCCAGTCCGAAACCGGTCAGCAAGCACGTGATATTGCAGTTGTAGTGGCGGGTGCGCTCATATTCTCCCTTGTAGAATGCCTTTTGATTTTACCTTGCCATTTGTCAGGCACCAAACCATTTGAGCCTAAATTTGCCTGGTATCAAAAATTCCGGGTATTTCAGAAGAAAATAGCCCAGTGGCTGATTGATTTTGCCAGATATAAATATAAACCTTTTATTGAAAAATGCCTGCAAGTAAAATATATGACGGCTGCTATATTCTTTTCAGTTCTTATTCTATTCACAACCGCATATGTTCTCGGCTTTATAAGATCATCCTTTAACCCGGAAATCCCAAGCAATATGCTTCGGTACGCTATTGAGCTATCTGACACCGCACCGGAAGGTACCGGGGAACGACTGCATGATGCGATGGTTGAAGCCATTGGTGGTCCGGGGGGTATAGAAGAAGAATATGAAGCAAAAACAGGAATGGCCCGAAATATTTTATTCCCGAATTATGATAGTTTCGTCTTTGGTAACAATATCCGCATGTCCCTTGAAATGTCTTCTGAAGCCATGGCAATAATTGATCCTGAAGAAGTTATGAGTGCCTGGCAGGAACGTGTAGGTGAAGTGCCAGAGGCCGTTGAGGTCACCTTAAGGAATTCAAGAAATACAGGCCGCCGCGGTGGAGATCTCAGCTTTTATGTTTCCGCCAGCAGAGATGTCGATCTGGAAGAAGCCGTTGAACGCATCAAGCTTGAAATGCGGGACATTCAGGGATTGACGCAGATCTATGATAACCGTGATAGCGCCGCTCAGGAGCTAAGGCTTTCACTTAAACCGGAAGCAGAGCATTATGGGCTCACGCTCGCCTCATTAAGTGATCAGGTGCGGCTTGGATTTTATGGTCGTATCGTACAGCGGATACCAAGAGACGGTGAAACAGTTGATGTTCATGTAAGATATCCGCTTGAAGCAAGACAAAACCTGAATGCGCTTCGTGAAATGTATATTAAAACACCGGATGGCGGTGAAATGCCGTTTAATATGGTGGCGGAAATGGAATATGTTCCAACGCTTAATTCGCCGGAACGAATTAATGGCCAAAATATTATTAAGGTCCAGGCGCGTATGAACAAAAACATTGTTTCGCCATATGAAGCGTACAAATATCTTGATGATGGTATTTTCATAGATATGGAATCTGAATATCCCGGCTTTGCAGTCATTCCCGACGGTGAAGTTGAAGAGCAAGAGATTTTCTTTAGTGAAATAGGCTTCTTTTTATCACTGGTGTTATTGGCAATTTACGCATTATTGGCAATTGGTCTCAGGTCTTATATTGAACCACTGATTATTCTGACCGCTGTACCGTTTGGTTTTGTAGGGGCACTCATTGGACACCTTATTATTGATATGCCGGTTAGCCTTTATTCATTTCTTGGGTTGTTCGCGGCGGCAGGTGTGGTAATCAACGATAATCTGGTGCTTGTGGACTGTATTAAGAACCTTAAAAAAGAGGGAATGAGCTACACCGAAGCAATAGCCGAGGGCGGACGCATGCGCTTTAGGGCGATCATCCTTACGTCCCTTACCACTTTTGTTGGGTTAACACCAATAATGCTCGAGACCAGTTATCAGGCGATCTTTGTTATTCCAATGGTGGTTTCCCTTACCTTTGGCGTGCTTTTTGCGACGGTCATTACGCTTATATTGGTACCATGTCTTTATGATATTAAAGACACAATTGCCGAAAAGCTTTCGTCGCTTAAATCCGATAGGGATGAAGAGTTGGAAGAGGCGGGTGCGACCGAATAAATCAATCATTCTGGTGGAGGAACAATTACGGTCATACCGTTCAGTTCCTCCGTCATTTCAATCTGACAGCTTAGCCGACTGCCTTTTCTGCGGTTATCCAGAAAATCAAGAAGCGCGCTTTCGTCTTCATGTGCATTACCCACGATAGACTTAAATTCAGGAGGGATGATAATATGGCATGTGGCACAGGCGCATGAACCACCACAATCGGCATCAATGCCTTTTATATTATTGTCCACTGCAATTTCCATCAACGTGAAACCAATTTCAGCGTCTACAGTACATGAATCCTTGTCAGGGGTGATGTACGTAATCTTTGGCATTCTTTAATCGTCACTCACTTTTATCGTACTGCTGGCTTTTATTTCTTCCATAACGACATATGTATGGGTACTGCTGATATCTTTAATGGAGGAGAGCTGTTCACCCAGAAAACGTCTGTAATGTTCCATATCGCGTGTTCTTACTTTTATAAGATAGTCAAAACCGCCCGCGACCATATGACATTCCTGAACTTCATCCATACGCATTATTTCTTCGCGAAAATTATCTAACGCACGGGTGGTTGTCCGGTCAAGGGAAACCTCAATAAAAGATACCAATGTCGCGTCCAGCATTTTTGGATCCAGGATGGCGACATAATTCTTTATATAACCTTCCTTTTCAAGCCGCTTCACTCGTTCCAGACACGGCGTAGGACTTAAATGGATCATTTCTGCCAATTTTACATTTGAAATGCGGCCATCTTCCTGCAGTAACTTTAATATTTTCCGGTCAATTCTGTCGAGTTTGCGAATACTATTTTTACTCTGTGACCTATCTGTTGAATTCATCATGGCTGATATCTCTTTCTACATTTATATAAATAGTGGGATTAAATGCAGAATCGCATTTTTGTAGTATTTTATTCTATAAACTTGTAAATGAATAGATTTAAATATAATGTGAAAACTGGTCGCTAAAATTTCAGATATGATTTTAAAATTCTTTGGTTGACTTTAGGGGTTTAGGGGCGTAGATGGTGTGTTTTTTAGGGCATTAAAAAGCCATAATTAGTGTACATACTATAACTTGAGTAAAGTAATAGTGCCAAAGAACAGGAATACCATGAGCGAACAAACTATTGAAGAGCTTGCCAAAAAACTGATCCGCCGTATGGGTCGCAGTCAAGCAATTGAAATATGTGAAGCGAATAAATGGTTAAGGGTATTGGAGCATATCAAATCACTTGATAAGAATGCTCAAAGCGCATAAGCTGCTCCGAATATCTTTTTCAAATATCTCCCTAAATTTTAAAATCATAAGGGTGGAGGCATGTATTACAGCGTTTTCAACCTTTTTAAAATCGGTGTCGGTCCGTCGAGCTCGCACACAGTCGGACCAATGGTTGCGGCAAAGGCTTTTCTTTGTGCCATTAACACTGTTGATGATGTTTCATCTGTCGTCATTGATGTTTATGGTTCGTTAGCGTTGACGGGGCTTGGTCATGCGACTGATAAAGCATTGTTACTGGGACTTGAAGGATACGAACCTGCGACGATAGATCCATCCATAATTGATAGTCGTTGCAATGAGATCAGACAAACAAAAAAATTGAGGCTTCTTGGTCGGAAAGAAATTGATTTTGATATGTCGGTACATATGCTTTTTCATATGGAAAAGTTACTGCCGCATCATTCAAATGGGCTTTGTTTCACGGCCTATAACACGAAAGGTGATAAGCTCACGTCGGAAAATTATTACTCTATAGGCGGCGGTGCAGTTTTAAGTGAAGCCGATTTTGGCCGTAATACACCACCACCGGAAGAAACACCGGTTCCTTATCCCTTTGATACAGCGGCTGATCTGCTCAGATTATGTGAGATTCATGACTTTTCTATTGCAGAATTGATGTGGGAAAATGAAAAAGCACTCAAATCAAAAGATGAAATAAAGGCTGATTTGGATGATATCTATTCTGCGATGGAATTTTCCATTGATCGTGGGTGTTCTGCGACCGGCAAGCTTCCGGGTGCATTAAATGTTGATAGACGTGCGGCACGGGTGCTTTCTTCACTACGTGAAGGGCAGGAAAAACAATTAAGTGACCCTTCGGTGATTCTTGATTGGATTAATCTTTGGGCCCTTGCGGTGAACGAGGAAAATGCTGCCGGTGGCCGTGTTGTTACAGCGCCGACTAATGGTGCGGCAGGGATCATTCCGGCAGTTCTGAGATATTACGAGCGGTTTTATAACCGGGGTGGTAATAAAAAGCCCATTTATGATTTTTTACTTACGGCTGCTGCAATTGGGTCGCTTTATAAAAAGAATGCATCCATTTCCGGTGCAGAAGTCGGCTGTCAGGGTGAGGTGGGTGTTGCATGTTCAATGGCTGCGGCTGGCCTTACAGCCGTTAAAGGCGGCACCGTACTTCAGGTCGAAAATGCAGCGGAAATTGGAATGGAACATAACCTTGGTCTTACGTGTGACCCTATTGGCGGGTTGGTGCAAATACCCTGCATTGAAAGAAATGCAATGGGAGCCGTTAAAGCCATAGATGCTTCGCGTCTTGCACTTCGCGGGGACGGCAAGCATCATGTATCACTAGACAAAGTGATCGAAACGATGCGCCAGACAGGCAAGGACATGCAGGAAAAATACAAAGAAACCTCCAAGGGTGGCTTAGCTGTAAATGTCGTAGAATGTTAACAGCATTTTATACTGCATAATTGGTTTATTTCTAGATAATATATCGGCAAAATCATTAAATAAGTAGGATATTTTGCTATATATATGAGAGAATGTAACTAATTCTCCAACCTAATTATTTTTTTGAGGTGTCCAAAATGTATGCTTTAAATGATGTCAAGAATATAGAAAAACTCCCACTTCCTGAAATCAGACAAAATTTGCGTGAAATGATGCACGCAGATGAAGAAAAATGTATTGATAATCTGCTTCATGCAACAGAACTGACCACAGGGGAGCGTAATAGACTTGTTGACCGCGCCAGAGAGTTCGTCAGCAGATCAAGGGCGGAAAGTGACAGCCAGGGTACGATGGATTATTTTCTGCAGGAATTTGACCTTTCCAACAAGGAAGGCGTTGCGCTTATGTGTCTCGCGGAAAGTTTGTTGCGGGTGCCTGATGCTGCAACAGCAGATAAATTAATTAGCGAAAAAATAAGCGCCGGAAAATGGTCTGACCATAAGGGACATTCCAAAAGCACTTTTGTCAATGCATCGACATGGGGATTGATGCTTACCGGTGAGTTTGTTGAACTTGGCTCTGAAGTAAAGGATAATACAGACAACTGGTTTAAAAATTTCATTAAAAAAACCGGAGAACCCGTTGTTCGCACCGCTATTATGCAGGCTATGCGCATTATGGGGGGGCAATATGTGTTAGGGCGCACCATAGAAGAAGCCATTGGGCGAGGCCGTAAGGAAAACACAGAAGATACCCGTTTTTCATTTGATATGCTTGGCGAGGGGGCACGAACACTTGATGATGCGGATCGGTATTTTGCAGCCTATAAAAAAGCAATTGTTGAAATTGGCAGCCAGAATAAAGCAGATAACCCATATGCTGCAAATGGAATATCGGTAAAATTTTCAGCGCTTCATCCACGGTATGAGATGTCCCATCATCATGTTGTTATGGATGTGATGGTTCCACGGATTATTGAGCTGGCAAAAATGGCAAAAGAAAGAAATCTTGGTTTTACAATAGACGCGGAAGAAGCAGACCGTCTTGATATATCACTGGATATTTTTGAAACACTGGCAAGATCCAAAGACCTTAAGGATTGGGATGGCCTCGGTATAGTGGTTCAGGCCTACCAGAAGCGGGCACCCTACGTGATTGATTGGTTAAAAGCTCTTGGCCATGAACTGGGCCGTAAATTTATGGTGCGTCTTGTGAAGGGTGCCTACTGGGATAGCGAAATCAAGCATGCGCAGGAAATGGGCCTTGCCGATTACCCTGTGTATACAAGAAAACCATCAACGGATCTTTCATATCAGGTGTGTGCAGAACGCCTGATGAGCGCAAGGGATGTTTTTTATCCGCAATTTGCCACTCATAATGCCTATTCCATTGCACTTATTCTTGAATTGGTCAAAAAATGGAGTATAGGCGCAGAAGAGTTCGAATTTCAGCGTTTACACGGCATGGGGCACCTTCTTTATGACGTGGTAAGAAGGTATGTTGATGACCCTTTTACAATCAGGGTTTATGCACCTGTCGGTGCACATAAGGATTTACTGCCTTATCTGGTACGCAGACTGCTTGAAAATGGCGCAAACAGTTCCTTTGTTAATCGCTTCATGGATGGTGACGTGCCGGTTAATGAATTGATGCAGGATACGATTAAACTGGTGGAGGATAAATCCCCGCGTCGGCATAGTATGATACCACTCCCAAAAGATATTTTAAGTCATTCGGGCCGTGAAACATACCCGCGCAAAAATGCGGTAGGATTTGAACTCTCAGACCCGCTCGAAATTGAAAAATTAAACGAAGAGTTAGCAAAAAAACACATATGGGAAGCGGGGCCGATTGTCAGTGGCAAAATGATAATGGATAATGTGGAAGACGTTATCAGTCCAACAACCGGCAAAGTTGCAGGGCGTGTTGGGATAGCGACCGATGAGGATATAGAAGCAGCCCTGATTGCATCGGAAGGTGCGCAAAAATCATGGAACGCGTTGGGCGGCGCGGCGCGGGCGGAAATTTTGAACAGTGCGGCCGATGAGCTTGAAAAAAATTGCCATTACTTCATGGGATTGATTGCAGAAGAGGCGGGCAGGACGCTTGCGGATGGTCTTTCAGAAGTACGGGAAGCCGTTGATTTCCTGCGTTACTATGCAGGGCAGGCCGCTGAAAAATTTGAAGGTGGAATATTGCTGCCCGGCCCAACAGGGGAACATAACGAACTTTATTTGCAGGGGCGCGGTACTTTTTTATGTATCAGTCCATGGAATTTCCCTCTGGCTATTTTCCTTGGCCAGGTTTCGGCCGCGCTGGCAGCGGGGAATGCGGTTATTGCAAAGCCGGCGGAACAAACCCCCATCGTCGCAGCCGAAGCCGTGAAAATTTTGCATGCAGCTGGTGTGCCGATTGATATACTTCATTTAATGACCGGTGACGGGGCAACAGTAGGCGCAAAACTTGTTGCGGATGAACGGATTGATGGCGTTTGCTTTACCGGATCCACTGAAACGGCGAAAATAATCAACAGAAGTCTGGCTAATCGTGATGGTGCGATTGTGCCGCTTATCGCCGAAACGGGTGGGCAGAATGTCATGATTGTCGATAGTACAGCGCTTCCCGAACAGGTTGTTGATGATGCAATATCATCTGCGTTCCAGTCAGCCGGGCAGCGTTGCTCGGCGTTACGGGTTCTTTACATTCAGGATGATGTGGCGGATACCATTATACCGATGCTTAAAGGGGCGATGGACTGCCTGACCCTTGGAAATCCGGCGCAGCTTTCAACTGACGTGGGGCCGGTAATCGATAACGAAGCGAGAGAGCTTCTGCGGGCGCATGCAGCAAGAATGGATAATGAAGCCACATTGTTACATGCACTGGACTATCCGGCCGAATTTGAAAACGGGACATTTTTTGGGCCCAGACTTTATGAAATATCGTCCCTTGATGAACTTAAAAAGGAAGTGTTTGGTCCGATCCTTCATGTAATCAGGTATAAATCCAAAGAACTGAATTTGATCCTTAAACAGGTTCAAAATACGGGCTTCGGCCTCACGCTTGGGGTTCATAGCCGTATTGAAGAAAGTGCCGATTATATATTCCGCAACCTTGATGTGGGCAATACTTATGTAAACCGTAATATTGTGGGTGCTGTGGTTGGTGTTCAGCCATTCGGCGGCCAGGGGCTTTCGGGCACAGGACCCAAAGCAGGTGGGCCAAGATATCTATACCGGTTTGCAACGGAAAAAACGCTTACCATTAACACGGTTGCTACAGGTGGAAATACTGAACTCTTCGCCATGGAAGAAGAATAGACTTAAGATCGTAAACAGAAATAAAAAACGGCGGGTCATTTTTTGACCCGCCGTCAGTTTTTTATGTGTTAGGAATTAATATTCCATATCAAGACGAAGTTCAAATGTACGCTCACGACCATAGTAATAATGCCGTGGGCCAAGTGACCAGTCACTACCGTAACGTTGTCTCTTATACTCAATGATTTCCTTATTAAACAGATTTTTCACATGAAGAGCAACTGTAGCAGTATCACTTACATTAAATCCAAGTGCCGCATTAACCACTGCATAGGCTGGTGAAATATCCGTTTCTTTTGCCCGGAAGTGAGATTTTGTCTCACCATAACCCGCGGCATCAATACGGACATAACCTTCGTTATCACCAACAGTAAAGCTTTGATCCACAGCAACATAGAAGTTATATTTTGGAACCATGGTCATGTCATCTCCAGCCATTGCTTCGATAGAAGCAACATCGGATAGAATTGTTGATTTGGTATAAGAAGCATTCATAACCAGCTTTGTTGTATCGGTTAAGCTTGTTGTACTTTCAAATTCAACACCTTTTGAACGTGCTTTACCAGCATTCGCTGTATAGCTGAACCCACAAGAAGGCATATAAACGCTAACCTGTACGCCAGTCCAGTCGATTTGATAAACAGCTGCAGAGAAACTAACTCTACGGTCAAAGGCAAAACCTTTAAAGCCGACTTCGTAGTTTTTAATCTGGTCTGAATCGTAACGGTCAGTGTAGTTATCGATGTCTGGTGATGTACAATCCTGAGGAGGGGTCGGACCATTATTGCCACCACGGCGGTAACCTTCAGAATATAGTGCAAAGATAGAGAATTCATCAGAAGGCATATAGTTTACACTGAATTTCTTACGTGTACCATTTTCACCGTCTTTTGTTACTGTATCTATTGTTCCCAAACCTACAGGATCAACCCAGATACCACTGGTTTCATCATGAAGATCATCTTTAAGATCATAATAACGAAGACCACCGGTAAATTCGATTCTACCACCATTGCTAAGATCAGCGGTGTAGCTTGCTTCACCAAATGCGGCGAATTCTTTTTCGATCCATCTGTGAACGGTATAGTTATAGTTCTTGGTAGGGTCACCATAAAGAGTTTGACCAAGGGCTGTTGGATCTGCAAGACCCCAATAGTCACCCCACAGATAAGCTGCAATTGCACGGCTTCTGTTATCAGAAGCGTGATATTGCCACTGTCCATCTGGCGTTGGATCAAGCCAATCCTTATCATAGTAGGCACCGACTGTCCATTGGAACGGGCTGTCGTAGTCGTTGGATTGAAGTCTTAGCTCATGAGTCCAGCGTTGACTGTCTTCTTCATCAATGATCCAAGTGCGGAACATATCGTTGGCATCATAACGTGTCCAAACGGACTGACGACCCCGATTTTGAAAATCGCGGTATGAACCAACATAGCTCAGGTTAACACCTTCAATAATATTTTCCTGATCGAATGTAAGCGCAAATAGATTTGTCTTGTCATTATCATATGGATCCATTAATTCCCAGTCTGAAAACTTCGGATTATGTCCATTAAGCTGTGTGCCAAAGCGATCATTGTAACATTCAACACGTGATGCATCAGCAGGATTACAGCTTGGGAAATCAAAGCCAAGCACATCATAACCGTATGTTGCTGCTGGATTTGCTGACAAAATTGCTTCGTAATAGTAGCCTGGTACTGAAAGATCAGACTCGTCACGTGTACTGTCGTTATCGTGGAAATTAATCCATGTGAAATTTAACCGTGATTCTTCACCCGGTTCCCACATTAACTGTGTACGGATATAATGGTCGTTGTGGCTACCAGCTGTATTGGTATAGGCATTATAAACTTTACCTGTCTCGCGGCCGGATGATCCGGTAATACGCAGACCGATTTTATCTTCTACAAGTGGAACGTTAACCATTGCAGAAGCTCTTGTTCCAATACCATCTCTATTTTTCTCAGATGAAAATAGTACGGAACCGCTCGCCTGATAGTCATTCAGATTAGGTTTGTTTGTAATAACCTGAACAGTACCACCGATAGCGTTGGAGCCCCAAAGTGTACCTTGTGGACCACGAAGTACTTCGATACGCTCAACATCATAAAGGTTGCCGAAGTCAAATTCGACACCGTCCGTCCATGTTGACGTTGTTTCAGGCGTGCTGTCATTACCACCTGAAAGACCACGCAGAATTAGCTCACCGCGTGGGTTAGCAGCACCGGCGAAAGTTCTGTAGGCATCTTCTTTGTCAATTAGGTTACGATGGGCGATTTCCCCGGCACCGATAACGGCAATGTTCATTGGCACTTCGACCAACAATTCAGGTTTCTTACGCGATGTAACGTAAATGACATCAGTATTGTCATCTACCTGATCCTGACCGGCATCCTGTGCAACTGCACTGCTTACCGACAGACCGGAAAATGCAACACCATACATCAAAGATGTTTTGAGCGACCTGCTCAAACAATTGAGTTTCATTTTATTTCCTCCATAGAAATATATTTTTAAGGGATCACTCCTTAAAGGAAGTACACTCGAAAATGTATTGAATTTTTTCTAGCAAACGAAACTTTCAAAAAGCCACCCCTAGCCTTATTAAAACCACTCTAAAAACGTTTAATACGAATTTAAAGAAACTGCTTACAGCTCAAAAAATTGTTCCACTATTGAACTGTATTAGTCTTAACTTTTATCAGCATAAGAAAAATCGGTCAATTTGATGATAATATGATATAACATACCAATATATTATATTTATTAAATTTTTGACATAAATCAGCAATATTATATTTATCAACAGAATAATATTTTGTGTGTAAATTAAAAAATAATGTTTTATGCGATTTTTTTTTGAGAAAAAACAGCTGTTTTAGGGCTTCTTCGGCAGCGATTCCCTCATTTTATGTAATTCAAGTTCAACAGGGGAATCACTTCAAGCAGTTAAACCAAGTAATAAAGGACCGAAAACAGCTTAAAATGACGTAAATTATTCGGTTCA
>JAUILB010000251.1 GCA_030432815.1 Alphaproteobacteria bacterium
GCACGGCTGCGTTCACCGTTGACCATTTCATCAATGGCAAAAAGCTCCTGACGCAGGGCTTCATAGCTCTCCTCTAGTGAGTCTGTATTATCAGAACGGTCCATCGCCATGCGATAAAGTTTAAGTTTATCCATCAGATCATTGATGGTCGTCGTGGCTGCTGTAACGTTTGCACGGGCAACTTCCACTTCACGCTGAAATGCATAGGCATCCGCAGGGCTCGCCCCATCAAGGGCACGCTGGTTTATATCCACCAGATCAAAACTTACCGGTCCGGCAATCTGACGTGTCTCACCGTTTAACCGTGCATGGAGTGTCGCACTATAACTTCCCGGCACCGCAAAGGCACCCGGCGTGTTAAAGCCACCATTACCGCTGTTTTCATTTACAATGGCATCACGCGGGGAATGACGCAGGTTCCATGTCACCCGGTTCACACCTTTCTTGTTATCGGCATTAACAACGCGAACCACATTGCCGCCCATATCACGCACGGTGACAAATACGGCTGCGTCTGCTTCGCGGCGCTCGCGTTCTAGTACATCCCAGTCCGGATAGCCGACATTGCCTCCTTCATCGGAAATTTCCTTGTCAGCTTCTACGCGGCGTTCTTTTTCCGTCTCGAAGGCATCATTCAGGTAATAGGTAAATGTGGCACCAAATGGCGGATTTTCAGTACGCCAGTGGTCAGCACCATCACTGTCTGAGTGAAGTGTATCTTCCCGGAACCACGGCACCTGCGCCTTTGCAAAAATATGCGCTTCGGCATCCAGATTATCGGTTTTAAGTCCCCTCAGGGCCGTATAATCATCAAGAATATAAATACCCCGCCCAAACGTGCCGACAATCAGGTCATTTTCCCGGCGCTGAATACGCACGTCTCGCACTGATATGGTTGGCATATTACCAGTCAGTTCAACCCAGTTATCCCCGCCATCTGTCGTGAAATAAAGTCCGAATTCAGTCCCTAAGAACATCAGGTCAGGATCAACATGATCTTGCGTGACCCGCCAGACAAGATTGGTTTCACCAAGCCCGTCCACCATCAATTCCCAGCTCTGACCACGATTGGTACTTTTAATGAAATAAGGGGCGTAATCCCCTTCCTTGTGGTTATCAAGGGCCGCATAAACGGTATTGGCATCAAAACGGTCAGCACGAATATCATTTACATATGCGTTTGCAGGCACCCCGCGAATATCCGCTATTTCATAACGGGTCCAATTCTGCCCCCCATCGGATGTTGCCTGAATAAGGCCATCATCCGTTCCCACATAAAGGATATTTTCATCAATCGGGCTTTCCGCCACATTTGCAATCGTATGGAAATTGGACATCGCACCTAAATCCCAACCAGCTTCCGGTCCCCATGTACGCCCCATCATCGGATATGTGAGACGATTACCATTTTTGGTCAGGTCCCCTGAGATGGGCGTCCAGCTATCCCCGCGGTCATCTGACCTCCAAAGCCTTTGTGATGCATGGTATAGACGTTTTGGATCATGGTGGGATACGTTAATCGGCGCATCCCAATTAAACCGCTCTGCCGGTTCGCCCGGACGGGGTTGTGGTTGAATATTTGTATTTTCACGAAGCAGCATATCCAGACGTCTAAGCCCGCCCTGCTGCATCTGTGAATACATAATATTGGGGTTGCCCGGTTCTGTAGCCGGGCCATGCCCGTCCGCTCCCATGGTCAGGTAAAAGTCCCCGTTATCAATACCATTTGCCCGCATCGTGCGGCTTGGGCCGCCCTGGGTTGAGTTATCCTGTGTGCCGCCAAAGACATTATAAAACGGTAGCGCATCATCAGCGGCAATCTTATAAAACTGCGCGACGGATATTCCTTCCATAAAGCGCCAGTTTGCCATGTTGTCACGGCTTTCATAAACACCGCCGTCGGATCCCACCAGAATAAAATCAGGATCATCAGGATGAAACGCAAAGGCATGATCATCAACATGGCGACGGTCCAGATTCATATCTGTCCATGTCTTGCCACCGTCCATGGTAAAAGCACTTAAATTATTGGCCATATAAACCATATCAAACGTATGGGGGTCCGCAAAAATTTCCTGATAATAATGGGGTCCTGTCCCGCCTGATACACGGTCTGACATTTTTGTCCAGCTTGCACCGTAATCGTCAGAGCGCCAGAAACCGCCCTTGCGTTCATCAAGTTCAATGATTGCGTAAACCACATTCGACTTTATTGGTGAAACAGCAAGTCCGATTTTCCCCATATTTCCTTTAGGCAGACCTTCAGTCATTTCTGTCCAGGTTTCACCGCCATCATCCGATGTATAAAGCGCAGAACCCGGGCCGGTATTTACCAAAGCTGCAATTGTCCGTTGACGCTGCCATGCGGCAGCATAAAGCTTATCCGGATTGGTTGGGTCCGCCGCAAGAGAGCCAACACCCGTCCATTCATCAAGTTCAAGTGTATTATGCCATGTTTCTCCACCATCAGTCGTTTTAAATACACCACGTTCACCACCGCTTGACCATAATGGCCCCTGTGACGATACCCAGACAGTATTACTGTCCTCTGGATGAATAACAATATCCCCAATATGTTCCGAGTTGGGAAGTCCCATATTTTCCCAGGTTTTGCCGCCATTGGTTGATTTATAAACACCATCACCAAATGCGATATGCCGTCCACCGTTATTTTCACCTGTTCCAACCCAGATAATATTGGAATTACTAGGATCAATGGTCACATCACCTATGGAATAGACAGCCTCATTATCAAAAATCGGCTCCCATGTGGTACCGGCATTTATGGTTTTCCAAACACCACCCGATGCAATCCCAACATACCAGATATTTGGATTTTTTTGATCGACCGCGATATCCGCAACCCTTCCCGACATATAACTTGGCCCGACATGACGCAGTTTAACACCCGCAAAAGTCGCGGCACTCATCGGGTCATCATCGCCATCATCCTGCGCATATACCAATGTTGGAAATGCTAAAGCGATCGCCATAACGGCAACTATAATTTTTTTCATGACTGTCTCCCTCAATATTTTGAGGGAACACGTTAGCATTGTTTTGAAGAAAAATACAAGTACGGTTGATTTAACCGAAGATTGCTGATTTTATGAGGTTCCAGCTCACCCTGTCCGGCGTACAAAGAAGTCCAGCATTATTATTTCTTGGTGTATACGGCTTATCATCAAGTCCTCTTACGCACCCACCCGCTTCATTATAAATAAGAGTTCCCGGCAAATGATCCCAGATCAATGTACGGTAATAGGCTGAAAAGTGTTTCTGCCCTTCGGTAATTGCCACATAATCATATCCGGCACAGTAGGCCGGTCTGTTTTCTTTTATTTGTTCCAGATTTTTACGGGTCTTCAACCTTATTGATTCCGGCATACGGTTTATGTGAGCTGCACCAATTAAATTTTTCATTTTTTGCGGGGCCCTAGGAACTTCGATACGTTGGTCATTGATATATGTACCCGCTCCTTTTTCCGCAACGGCAAGCTTGTTATACGCGGGAAGATATATCCAACTGGCAACAACCTCTCCTTTTTGTAACGCAACAGCCATAACCGCAAATTTTTCATTGCCTTTGATAAAATTGTTGGTGCCATCAATAGGATCAATAAGAAAACCGCAATCTGCAGATAACAATTCCACAACTCTCA
This sequence comes from Alphaproteobacteria bacterium, assembly GCA_030432815.1. Classification (GTDB taxonomy): domain Bacteria; phylum Pseudomonadota; class Alphaproteobacteria; order Sphingomonadales; family Emcibacteraceae; genus Pseudemcibacter. Next base: position 3,663 of record JAUILB010000251.1, read on the forward strand.
TTGGATTCTTTGAAATATCTTCCTCACCAGTAACGATAGCATTGGGATAAATTGCACGTAACCCATCCGTAAGCGCATATTCCGCTGCCAAATCCGCAGCAGTTACAAATTCACCCGGTTCTTTGAATATTACTTCATCTTCACGTAAATTTCTAAAACGTGGAGCAATTTCATTTTCTGCAACTTTTTTGATAAGGGAACTTATTTTAGCCGTTTGCATGGAGCTTTCCCAGTTTCTCCAATTGGCCAATGGCTGCCTGATCAAGTCTTACCGTCAGTTTGGTAGAAGTCTCAGTATCTTCACGCGAGAGTACTTCCCCCAATTGATAAAACTGTGAAATATCTGCGCCGTCGGAATGTGAAAATTCAAGTTCGAAAATTTCTTTCCCCTGAGCGAGTAGTTCATCAAGAACTTCCAGTAATTCTGAACAGCCTTCACCCGTTATCGCTGAAACTATTGCTACATTTTCCATACGTGCTGCCATATTTTCAACAACGGCGCGTTCTTCAGCGGGTAAAAGATCAATTTTGTTCCAGACTTCAAAAATGATTTTATTTTCATCATCCGTAATATTCAGATATTTCAACACATCTATTACATCACGTTTTTGTGCTTCTGTTTCCGGATGGGAAATATCACGGATGTGCAAAATAATATCTGCTTCCGTAACTTCTTCCAATGTTGCACGAAACGCAGCAACCAGATGCGTTGGAAGATCAGAAATAAAACCAACAGTATCAGAAAAAATAGCCTTCTTCCCGTTTGGCATATCAACATTTCGCATTGTTGGGTCCAACGTCGCAAAAAGAAGGTCTTCAGCCATGACATC
>JAUILB010000252.1 GCA_030432815.1 Alphaproteobacteria bacterium
ATTTTGAACGCGCCCGTGTCAGTGCACCAATTCGTACACTTGTAAAAGCAAGCCCTGCTGAAACATTTGACCTTGCCGGTTCTGAAGACCCGGGTAAGCAAATGAGCTATAGCCCGGTTGAAGGTCTTATTCACAAATATGAACTTGGACTGATTTATGTGGCGGGCACATGCTCTGCACATTGCCGTTTCTGTTACCGTGAAGAACTGATCGCGAAAAAAGAAATCGTGCGTGAAGACGGTTCCATTCAGGCAAAAGGACTTGCGCAGATTCCTGAGCTTGTTGAATATATTGTCCAGCATAACAAAGAAGTTGAAGAAGCGGGTGGTATTCATCCGAAAACGGGCCGTGAAAGACTGCGTGAAATTCTTATGTCCGGCGGTGATCCGATGGTACTTGCCAACAAGGGTATTGCGTCATGGTGGGCCGCTTTATCAGAAGCTGGTATCGAAAGCATCCGTCTGGGCACCAAAGAGCTTGCGTTCTTTCCGCACCGCTTTGATGAGAGCTTCTTTAAAATGATGGATGATTTCCACGCTGCTTATCCGCAAACAAAACTTCGTTTTATGATCCATTTCAACCATCCGGATGAGTTTCTAGAAAAAGACGAAGACGGTAATTACATTGATATGCCCGGCGGTGGCCTTAAATGGGTTGAAGCGACTGAAAAAGCTATTGATGAATTTGGTAAGCGCGGATTTGTTACCGTGGATAACCAGGCACCGATCATTAAAAACATCAATAATGATCCGGATGCCCTTCGTATCATGCAGCGTGAACTTCGCCGTAAAAAAGTTGAAAATCACTATTTCTTCTGCGGACGTGATATTGTTGGCCATAAAGCCTTCAATGTTCCGATTGAAGAAGCATGGCGTATCCTGAATACGTCACAGCGTGGCCTTTCCGGCGTTGAGGCACATGCTCGTCTGTCCATTACCCATTATTACGGTAAAACAGAAGTGGCAGCCGTTACCAATGAACCAATGGAAGGTGTGCCCGGTGGTGAAAACGGGGTTGTGATTTTTAAATTGCTGCGTTCTGCGGAAGATGCACCGAAAAAAGGCCAGGTAGCAATAGTTGGCCGTAATCCTGATGCAATCTGGTTTGACGGATATAAAGACCGTGTTATTTATGATGAAGCAGGTTTGTTTGGTATTAAAGCTTAAGCATCATAAGGACATAGTTTATGATCAATAAACAGGTGAATTCTGTCGCACAGGCGGTGGCGAATATCCATGATGGTGCCACCGTCATGATCGGCGGATTTGGGGAAGCGGGAAGCCCCATTGAACTTATTCATGCGCTGATCGATCAGGGCGCAAAAAACCTTACGGTTGTTAATAATAATACCGGTTCCGGTCATGTGGGTCTTGCCGCACTTATTGAAAACAAGCGGGTTTCAAAAATGATCTGCTCGTTTCCGCGAACCGCAAATTCAACCGTTTTTCCGGAACTTTATACAAAAGGCGAAATTGAACTGGAACTCGTTCCGCAAGGTACGCTCGCGGAACGTATCCGCGCGGGTGGTGCGGGTGTTCCCGCCTTTTATACGGCAACGTCGGTAGGTACCCCCCTTGCAGAAGGGAAGGAAGTGCGCTCGATCGATGGTCGCGATTATGTGCTTGAATATGGTCTTAAGGCGGATTTTTCACTGATTAAATGTTTGCGTGCTGATCGTTATGGTAATCTGGTTTATAATAAAACGGCCCGTAATTTTGCGCCAATCATGGCCATGGCCGCGGAAACAACCATTGTGCAGACAAAAGAATTTGTTAATGCTGGTGAAATTGATCCGGAAGTTGTCGTGACACCGGGTATTTTTGTTGATCAGATCGTAACGGTTGATAGTCCGCTTCATGAAAGTGAACTTGTCGCCGCCGGGGAGGTGTACCCATGAGCGAAGAACAGAATTTCGGTTGGAACCGTGAACAAATGGCTGAACGGGCCGCGCAGGATATCCCAAATGGTGCCTATGTGAATCTGGGTATTGGTATCCCTGAAAAAGTGGTGCGCTATGTACCCGAAGGACGTGAAGTTATTTACCATACGGAAAATGGCCTTCTTGGCATGGGCGATGCCCCGGAACCGGGCATGGAAGACCCTGAACTTATTAATGCCGGCAAGAAAAATGTGACCGCAATACCGGGGGCAGCTTATTTTCATCATGCAGACAGTTTTTCAATGATCCGTGGCGGGCATATTGACATCTGTGTGCTTGGTGCTATGCAGGTCGCGGAAAATGGTGACCTTGCCAACTGGTCAACCGGTAATCCGGATGCGATCCCGGCCGTGGGCGGGGCAATGGATCTGGTGGCCGGTGTTAAAACCATTAATGTCATCACGCAGCATGTCACCAATAAGGGATACCCGAAACTGGTAGAAAAATGCACTTTCCCATTAACGGGTGTTGGCGTTGTAAGCCGCATATATACCGATCTTGCGGTAATAGATGTAACGCCGGAAGGGTTTAAAATTGTTGAACTGGCCCCTGGTGTGGATTTTGATTATGTACAGGAACGAACTGGCTGCAAACTGATTGCTGCTTAAAGGAAAAGAAATGTCAAAAAGTTCAGAACTTTACGAACGCGGCCTAAAGGTGATGCCTGGCGGTTGCAGCCGAAATACAATTTTAAGAAAGCCCCACCCGCTTTATGTGGATAAGGGCGAAGGATGTTATGTCACAGATATAGAAGGCGTCAAACGTATTGATTTTGCCAATAATATGTGTTCGCTTATCCACGGGCATGCCCACCCGGCGATTGTGGAAGCCGTAAGCGCGCAGCTTGCCAAGGGGACAGCTTTCACAGTCGGAACCGAAGCGGAAGTCCTTTATGCGGAACATCTTGTCAGTCGCTCGGATAGCTTTGAAAAAATGCGGTTTGTCAATTCCGGTACCGAAGCGGTCATGAGTTGCCTGAAGGCATCCCGCGCATTTACCGGCAGATCAAAAATCGCCAAGGCGGAAGGCGCCTATCACGGGCTTTATGATTATGCAGAAGTAAGCCAGACATCAAAACCGGAAAACTGGGGTGATGCGGATAACCCGAAAAGTGTTCCTGTTGCGTATGGTACCCCGCAGGCGGCCCTTGATGATGTTGTGATTATTCCGTTTAACGAACCGGAACGCGCGGTTCGGATACTTGAACAACATGCGGACGATATTGCCTGTGTCCTTCTGGATCTGATGCCGCACCGTATCGGGCTTGTACCCGCGAATGATGATTTTGTGCGTGCCATTGATGCATGGGCGCGTAAAAATGGCAGCCTGCTTGTATTTGATGAGGTTATTACCTACCGTTCCAATTATGGCGGTGCACAGGAATGGTTCCCGGGCATTAAGCCGGACCTTACAGCCATGGGTAAAATGATCGGTGGCGGTTTCCCGGTAGGGGCGCTTGCCGGTCGCGCGGACGTGATGGATGTGATGGATCCGCTCGCGGAAAAGGTTCTTTTCCCGCATTCAGGAACATTTTCGGCAAACCCGATTACCATGACCGCTGGCCGTGTGGCTATGGAACTTTTTGACAGGGATGCGGTTGAACGGCTTAATAAACTTGCCGAATATGCACGTAATTCAATTAACGAAGCCATCAAGCTTGCTGATGTTCCTGCATGTGTAACAGGCGGTGGTTCCATGTTCCGTATTCATATGAAAGAAACGGTCCCGGTCAGTTACCGTGATGCTTATGTTTCACCGCGGGAAAGTGCACTTACCAAAACTTTGCTTGATCATTTGTTTGATAGCGGGTTTATGATGATTAATACATGTTCCGGTGTGCTTTCAACGGTAATGACCGAAACCGAAATTGACAAGCTTGCCGAAGCCGTTCATAGCGGTTTCAAAAAAATGCAAAACCAGTTTTAAAAGGAAACCCATATGAAAGACGTTTTTATTTGTGATGCTGTCCGTACACCGGTTGGACGGTATGGTGGTGGTCTTGCGGCGGTTCGCGCCGATGATCTTGCCGCCATTCCGATCACGGCGCTGATGGAACGAAATAAAAATGTCGACTGGGCGGCGGTTGATGATGTGGTTTATGGCTGCGCTAATCAGGCTGGTGAAGATAACCGCAATGTGGGCCGTATGGCAACACTTCTTGCGGGGCTGCCGCAGGAAGTGGCCGCAACAACGGTAAACAGATTATGTGGTTCCGGACTTAATGCAATCGGTATTGCGGCAAATTCCATTGCTGTGGGCGAAGGGGATATGATGATCGCGGGGGGAGTGGAAAGCATGTCACGCGCCCCGTTTGTGATGGGCAAGGCACAAAATCCATATGACCGTTCCCATAAACTGGAAGACACCACAATGGGCTGGCGCTTTATCAATAAAAAACTTGATAAAATGTATGGCACGGACGTGATGCCGCAAACAGCAGAAAATCTTGCTGTTGAAATGAATATTTCCCGGGAAGATCAGGATAAATTTGCCTTCTGGTCACAGCAAAAGACTGCTGCCGCCATAGCGGCCGGTCACACAGGTG